>NZ_WQQD01000023.1:0-50264 GCF_018785605.1 Blautia sp. MCC270 | reverse complement strand
TAGCCGTCTCACGGAGCCCTAGTAGTATCCCCCGACGGAGTCCCTGCCCGGAGCGATGCCACCTTCCTCTGGCGTCCCTCTCCATCCCAACAAAAAAAACGGCACCCGGCAGTTCCAACACTGCCAGACACCGGAACCAAAACACCCGTCAAACAGACATATACAATATATAATCAACATTCGCTATCTGCTCAACTCAATTACCACCAGAAAGTTCTCTCAGCAACTCAAGATCGCTGGCCTGCACTTTAATATTCGTAGTCAGCTTCTCACCCTCAGGGCTAATATACGTCACCTCAAGAATGCTCCCCTCACGAATCCCACGCCGGGAAACCGCACTACAAAATGCCGGAAACTTCGGATGATTCTGTTTAAATGTATTCCATGCATTCATAACCTTCATCATATTTCCAATATTACCAATACCCATAACCAACACCAGCCTTTCCCTTACTATCATCTATGTTTTTTTATCTATTAACCCAAACACAGCCGCCGTACAAACCATACAGCGGCTGACCACATGATCCTATTCAAAATAACCTGCCGGAAACTCACAACCCTCTGATAAAAGAAATCGCATCCCGGATCCCAGCCACATAAACCAATTTAATTCCTTTAATACTCTCTGTAGCCGTCCGGTTCACCTCAGGAAGTATCACCGTCTCAAATCCAAGCTTTTTCGCTTCCTGCACACGCTGTCCGGCCATACTCACTGCACGAACCTCGCCACTCAGACCAATTTCACCAAACGCCATCACAGAATCCGGGATCACGATCTCCTTCGCACTGGAAATAATAGCAAGACAAATACCCAGATCGATCGCCGGCTCTGTCATCTTCATGCCACCCGCAATATTCACATAAGCATCCGAAGCAGCAAGATGAACTCCCGCCTTCTTCTCCAGAACCGCCATCAAAAGATTCACACGATTAAAATCCGTACCAACTGCTGTTCTTCTCGGAATTCCAAAATTACTCTGACACACCAGAGCCTGGATCTCCACCAAAATCGGTCTCGTCCCCTCCATAGAACATGCAACAACAGACCCCGAAGCATTCTCAGGTCTTCCATTCAAAAGGAACTCGGAAGGATTCTTCACTTCTTCAAGTCCGGAATTCTGCATCTCAAAAACACCAATTTCATTGGTAGAACCAAAACGATTTTTCACCGCACGCAGGATCCGGTAAGAAGCATGCCTGTCTCCCTCAAAGTAAAGCACAGTATCTACCATATGTTCCAGTACACGAGGACCTGCCACATTTCCCTCCTTGGTCACATGACCCACGATAAAAATGGACACTCCCATACCCTTAGCGATCTGCATCAGTACATTGGTAGATTCCCTCACCTGAGAAACACTTCCCGGTGCAGACGAAATATCTTCATGAAACATCGTCTGGATAGAATCCACAACAGCTACATCTGGTTTCGTCCGCTCAATGATCTCCCGGATATTTTCAAGATTCGTCTCACAGAGCAGTTTCAGTTTATCATTAAACGTTCCAAGCCGATCTGCCCGGAGCTTAATCTGTCTGAGAGACTCCTCACCAGAAATATACAAAACAGAAATCCCCTGTGAAGATAAATTTCTGCACACCTGCAACAACAATGTAGACTTGCCAATACCAGGATCTCCACCTACCAAAACAAGGGAGCCGGGGACGATTCCGCCTCCCAGCACCCTGTCAAGTTCACCGATTCCGCAGCTCTGACGTTCATCTGAAGAAAGACTGATATCTTTCAGAACTACAGGCTCCGTTTTCTTTTGTGTAGTTTTAATATTCCCTGAGGAAGATTTTTTGGAAGAAACCGTTTCCTCCACAAAAGTATTCCATGCCTTGCATGCCGGGCACTGCCCCATCCACTTGGCTGATTCATACCCGCATTCCTGACAGAAATAAACCGTTTTTTTATTTTTTAGCATTTTACAATTTTAACTTCTGCTTTGGTGTTCGCATCCAGTTCAACACTGAAAGAAAGCTTGCCGCCCAGGTTTGTGGTCATTGTACCTGTACTTACATCATCAATAAATACCTGATACTCTGTCTCAGCTTCAAGTTCAACAGTAATCTGAGAATCCTCAAAGCCCTGAACCTCAAAACTCATTGCTGTTCCATCCTGCTGAAGATGGAACACACTGGTTCCCGGAACAGACTCATATACGAACATTCCATTACGCTCAAGTTTGGTGATCTCCTTATATGTTTTTACTTTATACATATCTCCCTGATACTGATAATCCGACAATTTGGATTTCTGATTTAATTCATAATCTCCAAAACTGATAGTCCCATTATCTTCTGTGCGGATCAATTCCTGTACCACTGCCATGATCTTATGTCCTCCTGAAATCTTTCGTTGTATAGTTTTAATTTTGTTAATTATAACTTATTTCTGTTTTTTTGGCTATAGAAAGTAATAAAATTCTTACGCTTTCTCCGCATCTTTTACTTCAAAGCAGATTTTCTTGTCTTTGACCTTCACCTGTACGGTATCACCGGCTTTGATCCGACCTTCAAGGATTTCTGTTGCCATCTCATCCTCAATCTTTGTCTGGATCGCACGACGCAGCGGTCTTGCACCGTATTTACTGTCAAAGCCTGCATCTGCGATAAGATCTTTAGCTGCTCCGGTAACTTTCAGTATGATATCCAGCTGTTCCTGACAGCGTTTTTCCAGGTTTTTCAAAAGAATAGTAACAATCTTCCTGATATTTTCTTTATTCAGAGAATGGAATACCATGATCTCATCGATCCGGTTCAGAAATTCCGGTTTAAACATCCGCCGCACTTCTTCCATCACTCCGGACTTCATCCGTTCATAATCACGCTTTTCCGTATCTCCGGACATAAATCCAAGATGTTTCGGTTCCATGATCATCTGCGCACCTGCGTTGGAAGTCATGATAATGATCGTCTGCTTAAAATCCACTTTTCTGCCTTGAGCATCTGTAATATGACCATCATCAAGTACCTGCAGAAGAATATTAAACACATCCGGATGAGCCTTTTCAATCTCGTCAAAAAGAATGACACTGTATGGATTTCTGCGCACTTTTTCGCTGAGCTGTCCACCTTCTTCATAGCCTACATATCCGGGCGGCGATCCGATCATTTTAGAAACACTATGTTTTTCCATATATTCGGACATATCTACACGGATCATTGCCTGCTCACTTCCAAATACAGCTTCCGCCAGCGCTTTGGAAAGCTCCGTTTTTCCCACTCCGGTAGGTCCCAGGAATAAGAAAGAACCTATAGGCCTTGCGGGATCCTTTAATCCTACTCTTCCCCTTTTTACCGCACGGGCAACTGCAGAAACTGCCTCATCCTGTCCGATCACACGTTTTTTCAGAACCTTTTCCAAATTTGCAAGCCTACGGGATTCCCCCTCTGTCAGACGCTGTACAGGTATTTTTGTCCAGTCAGACACAATACCGGCAACTGCCTCTTCATCAACTGTAAGTGGATTTTTCCGATTTTTCCGCTCCGCCTTTCTTCGGATCTTTTCCAATTCTGCTTCCGCCTCATTCTGCTTTGCCTGTGCTGCTTTTGCACCTTCAAGATCTGCATTTATGACTGCCTGTTCTTTTTGTTTCAGAATATCGTGGATCTCTCTTTCCAGTGCTTCTGCTTTCGGAGACGGACGATATCCCGCCAGTTGTACTTTCGACGCTGCCTCATCAATAATGTCAATGGCTTTATCCGGAAGAAACCGGTCATTGATATAACGAACGGACATTTTTACAGCCGCCTCAAGGGCCTCATCCAGAATCTCTACACCATGATGTTTTTCATAATATGGGCGCAGCCCCTTCAGGATTTCAACAGCCTCCTCTTCTGTAGGTTCTTCCACGATGATAGGCTGAAAACGCCGTTCAAGCGCTGCATCCTTTTCAATGTATTTCCGATATTCTTCCAGTGTCGTTGCTCCGATCAGCTGGATCTCTCCACGGGAAAGAGACGGTTTCAGGATATTGGAAGCATCCAGTGCACCTTCCGCTCCACCTGCTCCGATGATCGTATGGATCTCATCAATAAAGAGCAATATTCCCTGCTGTTCGCTTACCTCATCGATCACATTTCGGATACGTTCTTCAAACTCACCGCGATATTTACTTCCTGCGACCATTCCGGAAAGATCCAGAACTACAACCCGCTTATCCTTCACAGTATCCGGTACCATTCCTGTGACGATCCGCTGTGCAAGTCCCTCTACGATAGCCGTTTTTCCTACTCCCGGCTCTCCAGTCAGGCAGGGATTGTTCTTTGTTCTTCTGCTCAGGATCTGGATCAGTCTGGCAATCTCTTTATCCCTTCCCACTACAGGATCCAGCTTACCTTCTTCTGCCATGGCCGTCAGATCTCGGCTATACTGATCCAGAGTTGGTGTTACACTGCTGTTTCTTCCCTTTGAAGCTTTTACAGCCTGGAATTCTTCCGCAATGGCATCGCTGTCCATTCCCATAGCTGTCAGCACTGCCGCATAAAGCTTCTGGATATTGGCACCCATTGTGTACAGCAGTCTGGTACCCACACAGTCTGTTTCTTTCAACATTGCCAGCAGAATATGTTCTGTCCCGACTTCCTCAAAACGCATGGATTCTGCTTCTGCATATGCACCCTCAAGAACTCTTCTGGTTCTCGGACTGAATCCCGGTTTCTGTGAAACAGCCGTATTTCCCGGCGGTGCGATCAGTTTATCGATCAGAGCCATCGCTTTATCAGCCTGGATTCCAAACTCCTCCAGAACTCTTCCTGCTGTGCCCTCCTTTTCTTCTACAAGCCCGACCAGCAGATGCTCCGTGCCGATATAACTATGTCCGCAGGAGCTGGCTGCCTCTTTTGCCAGAGCAAGAACATTCTCTGCCTGTTTTGTATATCGTTCCTGCATGATGTCTCCTCCTATCTGTCTGTGTCATACTCGTCAAAAATCTCGTCCACCAGCTGATGGACTTCTTCTCTTGTTACATTTTTACAGCATCCCCATGCCATTGCTACTGTCAGATTCTGTTTCATTTCTTCCAGTGCTCTGACCTTATCTGCATCTATGGAGATCACCGCTCCCTTTCGCCTGTCAATAGTCACAAAGCCTTCCTGACGAAGCAGCGCATATGCCTTATTCACAGTATGCATATTGATTCCTGCAATGCTTGCAAGCTGCCGTACAGAAGGCAGAGTATCCCCTTCATGAAGCCTTGATGTAGCGATCCCCATTATGATCTGATTGGTGATCTGCATATAGATTGCCTCATCACTGTTAAAATCGATTTCTATCACCATAGGGTAATCTCTCCTCTACAACAGCAAAAGGCTGCACAGTTTCATCCTGGCAGCCTGCTGTGATTTTTGTTTTTATTTACTGATCCCTGCAATCTTCTCTATCTGTTCTTTGTTAAGAACCAGATTAAATCCCATTGGATTTACCACATAAGCGTTTGCCTGCGGAATCATCAGGCTCGGAAGTTTGTCTATAGTCACTTTCGCAACACGGAGATTCTTGCCTCTTCCAAATTTCTCAAATTCCATAACATCTGTAAACACAGGCTGCATGATCTTATCCTCTTTATTTTTCAGATACGGAATATGGAGCTTTCCATCTTCTTCCTGCTCTGCATTGATCGCGATCAGGAATTCTGCCTTACGCAGGTTTGCTATCAGCTCTTCTTCCAACTCACGGATATTCTTATGCTCTTCCTGTTTTACCGGGCGACGCAATTCCTGCATAAAATAGATTCCGGAAAGTTCAAGAGACGGGTTCAGAAGCGGTCTCTTTGACGGCTCGATCTTACTCATATCTCTCTGATTTGCGATCTTTCCGATCTCAATCTCGATCTTCTCTTCTCCGTCGATCCAGATCACACTGTTCACTCCGATTGCGTACAGCGTACCATACAGTCTTGGATAGTCTTTTTTCTCATATTTCATGCCCATAAGAAGGATCTTATCCTCAAGGAGCTGTTTACCATATTCTTTGATCTCTTCTTCTGTGGCAAAAATCCTTGCCTGGTCATTAAATGTTTCTTCATCACAGGTCACATATGGAAGTCTGGTTGCCTGTGAATATGCAACAAATACTTCCTCTCTGTTTCTGAGCTCATGGATTGCTTCTTCTACACTGATTCCCATTTTTCTGTCCTCTCTGCCTCATCACTTGGATGCGACACCTCATCAAGGAAAATGGTTGGTTCCTGTTGTGCCCTGTCAGCATCCAGCTTTTCATGTTCGTAACTACTCACTGTGTTTCATAGTTGTTACTATTGTACAATGAAATCCCTGTTTTCGTCAAGCTGTGCCTGTGAAAAATGACCAACTTAAGCCTCGTCGATAGCTTTTCCGATATCGTGACGCATATACTTATTTGCAAAGCTGATCCACTCTGTAGCAACATATGCATTCTTTCTGGCTTCTTTTAATGTCTCTCCTTTGGCAGTGATGCCAAGAACACGCCCACCGTTTGTAACGATCTCTCCATCTTTAAATTTGGTTCCCGCATGGAAACAGTAGTATCCGTCTTTGTCCTTAAAATTCTCAAATCCATGGATCGGGATACCTTTTTCGTATTTTACCGGATATCCATCACTTGCAAGAACAACACAAACTGCTGCATTGTCCTCAAATTTCAGATCGATCTGATCAAGTTTGCCGTCTACACAGGCTTCCATTACTTCAATGATATCATTCTCCATACGCGGAAGAACAACCTGTGCCTCCGGATCCCCAAATCTTGCATTATATTCCAGAACCTTCGGGCCATCTGCAGTAAGCATCAGTCCGAAGAAAATGATTCCCTTAAACGGACGTCCCTCTGCTGCCATGGCATCTACTGTTTTCTGATAAACATATTTCTTACAGAATTCATCTACTTCCAGAGTATAGAACGGACTTGGAGAAAATGTTCCCATTCCGCCTGTATTCAGTCCCTGATCCCCATCCTTCGCACGCTTGTGATCCTGCGCAGATGTCATGGTACGGATCGTCTTTCCATCTACAAAAGAAAGTACGGAAACCTCACGGCCAGTCATAAATTCTTCAATTACCATGGTATTTCCGGCATTTCCGAATTTTTTGTCTTCCATGATCTCTTTTACGCCAGCTTCTGCCTCTGCAAGATCCTGGCAGATCAGAACACCTTTTCCAAGAGCAAGGCCATCTGCCTTCAAAACGATCGGGAATTTTGCCTCGGTTCTTAAATATTCCAGAGCTTTTTCCGGATCATCAAAATTCTCATAAGCAGCTGTAGGAATGTCGTATTTTTTCATAAGATCCTTGGAAAAAGCCTTGGAGCCTTCCAGAATAGCAGCATTTTTGCGCGGTCCGAACACACGCAGTCCCTCTGCCTCAAATACATCTACGATTCCTCCCACAAGAGGATCATCCATTCCCACGATAGTAAGATCGATCTCTTTTTCTTTGGCAAAGGCTGCCAGTTTTTCAAATTCCATTGCTCCGATATCTGCACATTCCGCATACTCTGCGATTCCTGCATTTCCAGGTGCACAATAGATCTTGTCAACTTTCGGGCTTTTTGCAACACTCCATGCAATTGCATGTTCTCTTCCGCCGCTTCCTACGATTAATACTTTCATCTGTTTACTCCTTTGTTTCATCTGTCTGCTGATTACTTTAAAGAAACAATTCCATCTGTCACTGTGATCTTGTCATTGGCGATAAGATTGATTGCTTCCGGAAGGATCTTCCACTCTGCTTTTTCCATTACACGTCTCTGAAGCTCCTTGGATGTATCTCCGTCTTTTACCTTTACTGCTTTCTGAAGGATGATCGGACCTGTATCCGTTCCGGCATCTACGAAATGAACCGTAGCGCCTGTTACTTTCACTCCTCTTGCAAGAACTGCATCATGGACCTTAAGTCCATAAAAACCTTTTCCGCAGAAAGACGGGATCAGAGATGGATGGATATTGATGATCTTGTTGGGATACGCTTCCACCATCATCGGAGGGATCGCAACCAGATATCCTGCAAGAACGATCAGATCTACCTCTTTTTCCTGAAGCTTCGCCAGTAATGCTTTATGGAAAGCTTCTCGATCCGGATAGTCTTTCGGTGCGATGCATGCCGCCTCTATATCATGCTTTCTGGCTCTTTCCAGAGCATAAGCAGAGGCATTATTGCTGATCACGATATCCACTTTTGCATTTGTGATCTCTCCTGCATCAATGGCATCCAGGATCGCCTGAAGATTTGTTCCTCCACCGGAAACAAGAACACCGATCTTTAACATAAGGTCACTCCCTTTTCTCCCTCTTCAATGGTTCCTACCACATATGGCTTATCACCGGTTTTGCGGATAGCTTCCATTGTTTTGTCAACATCTGCAGGATCTACTGCCAGGATCATTCCAAGACCCATATTATATGTATTGTACATCATATGCTCATCAATATTTCCTTTTTCAGCAAGGAGCTTAAAGATCGGAAGTACCGGATAGCTGTCTTTTTTGACAACAGCTCTGGTTCCCTCTTTCAGCATACGCGGGATATTCTCATAGAATCCACCACCTGTGATATGGCTGCATGCATGAATCTTCACGCCAGACTCTCGGATGCTCTTCAGCGCTTTTACATAGATTCTGGTCGGTGCGATCAGTGCCTCTCCCAGAGTTGTTCCAAGCTCTTCATAATAAGTATCCAGAGACTCTTTTGTCATGTCAAATACTTTACGTACAAGAGAAAATCCATTGCTGTGAACTCCTGTGGAAGCCATACCGATCAGGACATCTCCTGGTTTCAGGGCCTCTCCTGTAAGAAGATCTTTTTTGTCAACGACTCCTACTGCAAATCCGGCAAGGTCATACTCATCTTCCGGCATAAGTCCAGGATGCTCTGCTGTCTCACCACCGATCAGAGCTGCCTCAGACTGTACACAGCCCTCTGCAACACCTTTTACGATCTCTGCGATCTTTTCCGGATAATTTTTGCCGCAGGCAATGTAGTCCAGGAAAAACAATGGCTCGCCGCCTGCACATGCAATATCATTTACACACATGGCTACAGCATCGATTCCGATGGTATCATGCTTGTCCATAACCATGGCTACCTTAACCTTGGTTCCACATCCGTCTGTTCCGGAAACCAGAGTAGGCTCTTCCATATCTTTGAATTTCTCCATGGAAAATGCACCTGAGAATCCACCGATTCCTCCAAGTACCTCCGGTCTCATTGTCTTGGCAATGTGCTTTTTCATCAGCTCTACTGATTTGTATCCTGCCTCAATATCTACGCCTGAAGTCTTGTAATCCATAATGTCCTCCTTATGACAACACCTTTTTATTTTTATGGTAAAAGATTTATTTAGTAATTTTTATATCCAACTTCCTGAAGCCTTGCGTCTTTCTTCTCAACCTGCTCCTTCAGATCCTGACTGTAGGCTTTCAGTCTGGAAAGAAGCTCTGCGTCGGAAGTTGCAAGGATCTTGGCAGCAAGAAGTCCCGCATTGGCGCCACCATTGATCGCTACTGTAGCAACCGGGATACCGCTTGGCATCTGTACGATTGAGTAAAGGGAATCTCTTCCTCCCAGAGAGGTTGTATGCATCGGAATACCGATCACCGGCATCGGAAAGATCGCCGCACACATTCCCGGAAGATGAGCTGCCATTCCTGCGCCTGCGATGATAACTTTGAAGCCTTTTTCTTCTGCTGTCTTTGCATACTCGAAAAATACATCCGGTTCTCTGTGTGCGGAAATGATCTTCATTTCATAATCAATCCCCAGTTTCTCCAGGATATCTGCTGCTTTGCTCATAACCGGCATATCTGAATCACTACCCATTACAATTCCTACTTTTGCCATTGTGTTCTCCTTTCATGGTACACTAACTGAATATTAGCCTGTGTCCTTTGACTATTGTTATGGTTATTCTACGTATATTCTCACTTTCTGTCAATACGATCGAAAAAACTGTAAATTTACTAATTAACTTATATTATTATTTAATGGAAGATTCTCAAAAGGACGGTTAAATTCCTCTGTTCCGGGAAGAACAAACCTTCCGTTTTCGATAATGGAGATCATTTCTCCCTCATCATCGATCACCCGGATACTTCCAAGCTCATCATAAGGTATCGTAATATCTGTATGACAGCCATAATAAGCAAGGCTTACGTCATCCTTTCGCATCTCGGAAATCTCATTATCCCTGGCGATGATCTCTTTTCCATCCGGATTATATACCGGTGTATCCTCTGCCCAGCTGTAACAGGTATCGCCCACAGCAAAATGCGGTCCCATTTTTTCTGCGATCAGGATCGGAAGCTTATCCGCAATTCCGTATTTCAGCGCCGCCACATAAGCTGTGGTATTTGTACCGATGGCAAACTCTCCCATGGGGATCTTCGGATGGTGGTGGAGGATATTATCTTCAATATATTTCCGGTTCTCTTCTTCGGTTTTAAAATTCGAGCAGGTGTAATCAATAACCTGGCCGCAGTCAAATACCAGCTTCAGATCCCGGAACTGAAGACCGTTCAGATATACTTTTTTCACATGAAGGATTCCGCCTGTGCCTGCCAGCTGCGGAGATGTAAAGACTTCGCCCACCGGAATGTTCACATCTGCCACACAGTTCTCAAAATTCGTCTGTTTCTCCGGATCTGTCAGTTCATGAAGATGAATCAGAAGATCCGTTTCATTGTCTCCACGTCCTTTGACTTCCACCCACTCACAGGTATCCAGGGTATTGATGATCGTCTGCTGGATTTCCTGATAGAGATGGTAATCCAATGTATTGATCTTTACGATCTCACGGAAAATTTCCTCATAATTTCCACCAATCTCAGGAACCGGATATGCAATGATCGTAAAACTTCTCTCATCACCTTTGATGTATCGGTTTACGATCTGTCCGGATTCATTGTCAAGTTCTGTCTGAAGCTTCTGCTGTATCTCGCTTAATGCATAAGCTTCCGGTTTACTTATCGGAGAGAAAGGATTTTCTCCAAATGTATCAATGCAGGCCGGACCGCCATGTACTTCTGCCAGTTCTCTGTACTTCTCATAGGAGGTCTGCATAGCACGAAGTTTTCGCTGAACAAAATCCCCATCCAGGAACAATGCACTGTCCTGACGATGATCGTAATCGTACTGCGGATTGGCAACGCCGCCTGTATAGCCTACTCTCACGGCGCCTCTCTTATTTACCACATGCGTTGCATGGCGATAGATCACCGGCTTCAGACCCATTTTTTCAAACTGGAGGATTGCTGCTTTTACCATCCGTTCAAAACCAAGACTATATCGGATATTTACTGTTTTCTTTTTTGTGATATCCTTCCGTCCGGTGATAAATCCGATCCGATAGCCTTCTGTATAGGTAGAAGCCATCTTATCGATCTCTTCCTGAGAAAGGGAGTTCAGAAACTCTGCAACTCCTGTTTCATTCTCTGAAACAAACTCGCCATAGCGATACAGATATCTCAGATCCGAAAGATCCGAATTCATGATGATATCTGCTGCAAAGTCAAGCTCCGGATCTACACCTTCCCGTATCCTCTGCTCCATCATATCCTGGCAGTAATCATTTACATAGGAACGGAGAATCCCCTCCACTGTTGCCGCCTCTGGAAGTTCTTCCTCACAAAATGCAGAATATACTTCCAGAAACAGTTCCATGGATACAGTCATATCCCACAGCCTTTTCTCATGAGCATAAGCTACAGTTCCTGCGATCTCTGCATACAGAAAACTGAAGGCTTTTCCATATTCTCCCATCTGCTGTACTGCATACGCCGGATTTCCATAGCTGCTTTCATAATTTTCCGGGAGGATATCCTGATAAAAGCAATGATTTCTCTCTTTCAACGCCTCCATCGTAAGCTCTGCTGCGCTCTCATCCATCACATCTGCTGCCATGGAAAGAAACTTTGCCCTGTTTCTGAAAAAATCTCCAAACGGTTTTTTTACGGTTTCTTCTGTTATGATCTCACGGATCCGTTCCTTCGCAAGTCCATAACGTTCTTTCATGCATTCTTCCAAGACTTCATCTCCCATCTTTTTCATCATTGATCACATGCCCCAGGGCAATGTGTTTGTCAACGAGTTCTTTCATATATTCCCAGATCACTTCAGAACCCTCTCCTGTTTTCCGGTTTCTCTTATAAATCTGACTTTTCTTCACCTGATGCTCTTCCCAGCTTTTTCCGTTGGAAGCATCATTTAGAAACAATGGCTGACAATTATCTAGCACATGGGCAAATTTCGCCTCCGGGGTTTCGTAAGCCTCAAACTCCTCCCATAATGCTTTTAACCACTGTCCCTGATCTTCCGGCAATAGTCCATAGATCCGTTCTGCTGCCTGCTTCTCCCTGTATTCCTTGGTTGTCGCTCCTTTTTCATCATATGCATAGGTATCACCTGCATCGATCTCTACCAGATCATGCGCCAGTACCATAGGAATCACCTTCGAAAGATCCACTTCCTCATTGGAATATTCCTTTAAAAGCACTGCCATCAACGCCAGATGCCAGGAATGCTCCGCATCATTCTCTTTCCGCTTTCCGTCTGCAAGATATGTCTGACGAAAAATATTCTTGACTTTATCTATTTCCATAATAAAGTCCAGCTGTTTTTTTAAGCGTTCTTTTTTATCCATCTGTTATACCCCCGATAAAAAAAGTCCCAGCCAGATAACCAGGATCACTCCATTCAAAATAGACCCGACCATGCTCGTCCTGTGTTTCCGGTTTTCTTCCGAAAAGCTGGAAAGCCCCAGTGTAAAGCCATATGCAGAAAGTAGCATGGCAAAAAGCCCGGTTCCGCCGATCAGGCCCCCGAGCTTTCCATCAAAAAAGAGTGCAAGCACAACTGCCGCGATAAACAGCACGAGGGAAGCCGCCGCAAGTCCTACAGACCATTTTCCCTTGGAAGCTTCTCTTTTTTTTGCAAATGCATATCTATATCTTCTTGCCATTAATTTTTCTCCTAATCCTGTCGCAGACTGCATAAATCCCATATCCAAGCGCTGCGCCCAGAGTATTCAATATCATATCATCCACATCAAAGCAGCCAACTTTTGTAAGCAGCTGGATCACTTCTATCGTCAGACTGATAAAAAAGCCGGATAATATGATAAAAAAGCCATTTCGCATTTTTCCGGTTATTACCGGAAGAATAAATCCGTATGGCACAAATCCCAGCACATTTCCAAAAACATTTGTGAAAAGCGCAAATGTACCCACTATTTTTCGATAAGTCCAGAAACGCCTGATCTCCACAAACGGAACAAGATTGTAACGGTATTCTCTTTCTGCATCCGCCACTCTTCCGTATCCTTCCGAAAAGAACAGAAGATACACAAGAACAAGAACATACAATACAAAAAAAGCTGTCCCGAGTTTTTTTACTCTGCGTTTTGTCCCTTTTTCCAATATTCTCCCCTGCTTAAATAGTCCGAAAAGCCACACGGAACAACGTGCGGCTTTTCAGATCATATTAGATTAATATCTCTGATTTTCTTCTGAGCAGTCTCGCACCGTTCACGATCATCAGAATTCCTGTGACAAGTCCCGTCACCAGAACGACAATACCGAGTGCAAGGCTTCCCGCCCCGCTGCTCGCCATAGTTTTATAAATTTTTTCATTCATAAGGCTGCGTCCTCCCAGTAAAAGCGGACCTTCGGAATCCGCCGCTCTTTTATGACCTTTTATAACAATATTATTCTGCGCCGTACTGGTCATAATATGCATCAATGGCAGCTTTCAGCTTATCATCGATCACAACACGGCCTTTGTATTCTTTGTTGTAGAGATGCTCAACAACCTCCGCCATAGTTACAATAGCTGTAGTCTGAAGGCCGTAGGTTTCCTCGATCTCTTTGAGCGCACTCTTTGTTCCCTGGCCACGTTCCATACGGTCAACAGAAACCACAAGACCTATCGGATTTACATCTCCCTGCGCTTTGATGATCGGAAGTGTTTCTTTAATGGATGTTCCTGCAGTCGTAACATCCTCAATGATCACTACCTTATCCCCATCCTGGATCGGGCTGCCAAGAAGAATTCCTTTATCTCCGTGGTCTTTCACTTCCTTACGGTTGGAACAGTAACGGATATCCTTTCCGTACATTTCACTGATCTCCATAGTTGCTGCTACAGAAAGCGGAATTCCTTTGTATGCCGGTCCAAACAGCACATCAAAATCCAGTCCGAATTTGCTTTCTATCGCTTTTGCATAATACTGTCCCAGCTTGCGAAGCTGCGCACCGGTACGGTAAAATCCTGTATTTACAAAAAATGGTGTCTTTCTTCCTGATTTCGTAGTAAAATCTCCAAATTTCAGGACATTACAGTCAATCATAAATTCAATAAATTCCTGCTTATACTGTTCCATTTATCTAATCCTCCATGTTTTTCATATATACGACAAACCCAGGATCCACACTCTGCTGCAATCCCAGTGTAAAATCCCTTTATTTATCCTGTTAATTCTAACATATGAACAACAGAATTGCAAATACGGCAATCCTCCGTTATTTCACTACTCCGATCAGCTCATTGATGTCTTCCACTTTCTGTTTTTCAAGAAATGCCTGAATACCATCTGCGATCTCCACAGTAGCATAAGGGTTAAAAAAGTTTGCAGTTCCCACAGACACTGCAGTAGCACCTGCCATAATAAATTCCAGGGCATCCTCAGCAGTTGCGATTCCTCCCATACCGATGATAGGAAGGGATACTGCATTTGCCACCTGATATACCATACGGACAGCTACCGGTTTTACTGCAGGACCGGACATTCCACCGGTTTTATTTGCCAGTGCAAATGTACGTCTGTTGATATCGATCTTCATTCCTGTCAGGGTATTGATAAGAGAAAGAACATCTGCGCCGCCAGCTTCTGCTGCTTTCGCCATCTCGGTAATATCGGTTACATTTGGGCTCAGCTTCATGATCACCGGCTGTTTTGCATATTTCTTTACTTCTTTTGTGATCTCTTCAAGAGCTTTCGGATTCTGACCGAAGGCAATTCCGCCTTCCTTGACATTCGGACAGGAAACATTGATCTCCAGCATATCCACAGGCTCGTTTCCAAGGCGTTCTACAACCTCACAGTAATCCTTTGCAGATTTTCCACAGACATTGACGATGATCTTTGTATCATATTTTTTAAGGAACGGAATATCTCTTTCACAGAAAACATCAATTCCCGGATTCTGAAGACCAATGGCATTGAGCATTCCGGATGCTGTCTCTGTCACTCTCGGTGTAGGATTTCCCGGCCACGGTACATTTGCCACACCTTTTGTCACAACTGCGCCAAGTCTGTTCAGATCCACAAATTCACTGTATTCCGCTCCGGAACCAAATGTTCCGGACGCTGTCATCACCGGATTCTTAAGTTCTACGCCGGCAAGATTTACATTCATTCTGCTCATAGCTCTACCTCCGTGCTCAGGAATACAGGTCCGTCTTTACATACTCTCTTGTTATGGACATGAGAATGAGAATCCACATCTTTGGATTTGCACACACAGGCAAGACACGCGCCTACGCCACAGGCCATACGCTCTTCCATGGAGATCCAGCACGGAATTCCTTTTTCAAGGGCATATGCCTTGATGGCACGGAGCATCGGGGCAGGTCCGCAGGCAAAGATCGCATCTGCCTCAAGATCGTTCTCACGGATGGCATCCATAACATTTCCCTTTGTTCCTGCAGAGCCGTCTTCTGTTGCCACATAGACATCTCCATAAGCTTCAAATTCCTTATTTAAAAACAGCTCATCTCTGTATCCGAGAACCATGATCTTTTCTGCGTCCAGCTGTTTAGCAGTTTCCAACATTGGCGGGATTCCGATTCCTCCACCCATGAGAAACACTTTTTTGCCTTTTACTGCATCCAGCGGAAAACCATTTCCCAGAGGTCCCATAGTCTCAATGGGGACCCCTGCATGAAGTCTGGAAAATTCCTCCGTACCGGTTCCTTTTCCTGTAACGCGATATACCAGTCTCAGTTTTCCTTCTGCTTTATCGATCTCACAGAGACTGATGGGTCTTGGCAGAAGCTTACCGCCATTGCGGCTGTAAAGTGATACAAACTGTCCCGGCACTGCATTTTTTCCAATCTCACCTGCATCCAGCCACATACTGTAAATATCTGTACCAATACATTCCTGGCTGAGTATCTTACAGGGCTTTTTTGTTTTTTTACTTTCTGATGTACTCATAAAATGCCTCCTGTATTATCTGTTCTCCAGCGCACCGCTGATATCCGCGATCATATCTTTTACTGCCGCTCTGGAAGCATCTGCGTAATTTTCAGCGCCAAACTCTTTATATTTCTCCTGCTTATATGCAGCGATGATTCCTCTGGAAGAGTTTACGATAGCACCAAGTCCGTCCTCATTAAAGAAATGGACAAGATCTGCGCCCTTTCCACCCTGAGCACCATATCCGGGAACAAGGATAAATGTCTTCGGCATGATCTTTCTTAATACCTTTCCCATTTCCGGATAGGTCGCACCTACAACAGCACCAACATAACTATATCCATCACCCATAAGCTCATCGCCCCACTGTGCAACCTTCTCACCTACCAGCTCATAGAGCGGGCGACCGTCGATGACACGATCCTGGAACTCACCACTTGATGGATTAGAAGTTTTGACCAGAACAAAGATACCCTTTTTCTCTTCCTTGCATACATCCATAAAGGGTTTCACACCATCAGAACCAAGGTATGGATTGACTGTTGCAAAATCCTCATCAAAACCTGCATATTTTTTTGAGCCTACCTGAACCTGTCCCAGATGACCAACTGCATATGCTGCAGATGTGGAACCGATATCACCTCTTTTGATATCACCGATCACAACCAGATCTTTGGATTTACAATACTCAACCGTTTTCTTGTATGCGATCAGTCCCGGGATACCAAACTGCTCATACATGGCGATCTGTGGTTTCACTGCCGGGATCAGATCACAGGTTGCATCCACGATTCCTTTGTTATACTGCCAGATTGCTTCTGCAGCGCCTTCCAGAGTCTCCCCGAACTCTGCAAAAGCCTTCTTCTGGATATGCTCCGGAATATAATTCAGCATAGGATCCAGTCCTACAACGATTGGTGCATTTGTTTTGCGGATATTGCTGATCAGTTTGTTAATCATGATTCTTTCTCCTCCTGGTTATTAAATACAATTTTTCCGTCACAGATGGTATAAAGCACTTTTCCCTTTACTTTCCAGCCATCAAACGGTGTGTTATGTCCTTTGGAAACAAATTTATTTTTATCGATAGCATACTCCTGCTCCGTATCCACGATGATCACATCTGCCGGATGGCCTTTCTGGAGAGTTCCTCTGTCAAGCCCGAGGATTTTCGCCGGATTCAGGCACATCTTCTCAACCATCTGTTTCAGTGTGATCACATCTTTTTCCACCAGCTCTGTATAGGTGAGCGGAAGGCTTGTTTCCAGACCTACGATCCCAAATGGTGCATTCTTCATAGAACCTGTTTTTTCCTGTGCACTGTGCGGTGCATGGTCCGTGCTGATCACCTCGATGGTACCGTCCTTCAGGCCCTGTTTCAGCGCTTCCACATCCTTCGGTGTACGGAGTGGCGGATTCATCTTGTAATTCGGGTCATCTGTTTTAATATCATCGGATGAAAGGATAAAATGGTGCGGGCATACTTCAGCTGTGATATTGTCGTATCCTTTCTCTTTTACGATCTTCATCATCTGAGCATCCCCATAAGTGGAACAGTGGCAGAGATGAAGATGGACTCCTGTCTCCAGCGCCAGAATGATATCTCTGGCTGTAATGGTATCTTCTACTGCATTGCAGATTCCGGGAAGCCCCAGTCTTTTGGCGTTCTCATCCTCATTCATGCATCCATCTCCACGCAGATCGATATCTTCACAATGGTCAAAAAACGGCACGCCACATTCTGCTGCGATCCTCATTGCTTCTTTACAAAGTGCTGTATTCATCACAGATTTACCATCCTCGGACACTGCCGGGATCCCCGCTTTCACCATTCCGGCAATATCTGCAAGTTCAGTACCCTTTTCTCCCATGGTGGCTGCACCTGCCTGAAGTACATGAATACCGGAAACCTGTGCCGCCTTGTTATGTACATAGTTTACCCGGTCCGGATTATCAATAGTGGGAGTTGTATTTGGCATAGCAACTACAGTTGTCACACCACCACGTGCTGCCGCAGCAGCACCACTCTTGATATCTTCCTTATGTGTCTGGCCCGGATCACGAAAATGGACATGAAGGTCGATAATTCCCGGCATGACCAGCTTTCCTTTCGCATCGATCACACGGTCGCCGTCTTTCTTTTTCAGCTTCTGGCCTATTTCCGCAATGATTCCGTCTTCCAGATAAATATCGCCTGTTTTATCCGTATCTGTAGCCGCATCGACGATCCGGCCTCCTCGAATCAGAATCCCCATTTCTGTTCTCCTCTCATCCTGTATTTTCAAAGCCGATCCTTCAATCCGCTTGTATTCTCCTATATCATACACGAAATCTCTCTATTTATAAAGATTTTTTTTACAAAGCAATTTCGCCCCTTTTTACACCCCGGAATTGTTGGAATTTTCTCCTTGACATTTCAAAACACGGGTTATATAATCAGAGCATGGCAAAATATTTAATGTAAAATCACTAGTTTTTAGAGATTATATTTACATGAATATAGTCTGTAAAATCTGGTGATTTTTTATTATCATCAGAAGGCTATTTTAATTTTTTTTATTTTTATGGAGGTAACACAAAATGAACAAGGGAACTGTAAAATGGTTCAACGCAGAAAAAGGTTATGGTTTTATCACAGGTGAGGACGGACAGGATGTATTCGTACACTTCTCCGCTATCAACGGTGAAGGCTTCAAATCTCTTGAAGAAGGACAGGCTGTATCCTACGACTTAACAGAGGGCGCTCGCGGAATGCAGGCTGCTAACGTTACAAAGTTATAATTCTATAACCATAAAAAACGTATAAGTCAAAACGGGGCTGCTTTATGGCAGACCCGTTTTTTATTGCATTGTATTTATCCTGTATATAAAAATCCCCGGGATGCTTCAACACATCCCGGGAACCCATCATTTCATATGTGTTTTCTATTCCGCACTGTCTGAAGATAATCCGGAAATATAATCTGTCAATGCAGAAGTATCCATCACAGTATCCACCTTCACACTGGCTTCCTTCGCCTGGATCTTGGCATATGCGGAATATCCGATCCAGCCTACAAGCAGAACCGCGATGAGGATCCATGCCGCCATCTCAAGTACAAATTCTGCGCGTTCCTTCTTCAGGGCACTGTTTCGCGAGTATTTGTTGTTTTTATATTTGTCAACTTTCTTCTGGCTCATTGTCTTTCTCCTTTGCCGCTTCAGTACTTCGTACATTATAGCACACTTGTTTTCAAAAGAAAAGCGGCAACTCCCTGAAGAAATGTGATAATTTTCTGAACTGGAGATTTTCTCTGATCAGACTGCTACGATAACGCCACCATCGTTGGCATACATACTGCTGACACCGGCAGTATCCATAACTACGATCTTTGCTGGGTGCAGTTTCTCACGGATAGCCTCCTCCAGCATCTTCGCTCTTTCCGGACAGTTGCAATGAGTGATGGCAACTGTCTTTTCCGGGATGTTGATCCCCTTCTCTCCAATGTGATCCACCATTTTTACGATTGCTTTATTCATGCCTCTGGCCTGATCCAGCTGACAGATCGTTCCTTCCGGAGTAGCTCCCATAACCGGCTTGATCTTCAGTGCACTGGCCACCAGAGCTTTCACTCTGCCCAAACGTCCGTTCTTGCGCAGAGTTTCCAGATTCTCCAACACAAAAAATGTGTTCATCTCTTCAATATATTTCTCTACTTCACTTACTACTTCTTCAAAAGAAAGTCCCTTTTCTTCACACTCCACGATCTTCATGGCAATCAGACTCTGACCACCGGATGCAGATTTGGAATTAAATACATGAACCTTTTTCTCCGGCTGCTCTTCCAGGAACAGGTTTTTTCCAAGAATCGCACTGTTATAGGAACCACTCAATTCTGCCGATAGCGTCACCGCATAAATGTGTTCCGCATCACACTCATATGCCTTCATATAGCGTTCCGGAGAAGGGCATGCAGACTTGGGGCATTCCGGGCAGGCCGCAACCTTCTTTAAAAAATCTTTCTGATTGAAATTCTCATCATCTATAATATTCTCACCGCCCACCGTCAGCGTCAGTGGTATGGATTCAATCCTGCCGTCATTTTTCCATTCATCTAAAAGCTCCCCACAGCTATCTATCGCAATCTTATAGCTCAATTATATCGTCCTCTTTTCCATTATATGTAGTATTCAATACCACATCTATCGTATCACATAAACAGATATTTGAAAAGAGTTTTTTAAAAAGTCTGTCCTTTTTTCTTTATCTGAGATATAATGTCTACACGCGATCACATAAAAGAAAGGAAGTGCGGCATGCTTGCATTAAAGATCACAGATATCCGGGATTTCACAAACAAACTTTTTATAGGAGAAGTATTTGACAAATTCTGTCTGTCCGAAGCGACTGTGACTACTTTTAATACTTTTACCATTGATGGCAGGCTTCAGAAAGATTTTTTTGATACAGACAGCATGAACAGACTCACAGAGCACGGCCGGACACATTCTCTCTGGAAGGACATCAGACCTTTCTGCTGGTCTGTGATCCGCGGTAAGCGTACGCCCTTAAGCTTCAGGATCGTGCTGCATTTAAGTCGGAGTGGAGTTGAAGCCGCAATGAGAAATACAGATTTCGGAATTTCCTCCGAACAGATAGACGGACTATTCTTAAATCTTCAATTTAAAAATAACAGCCTTCTTTGTACTACCGGAACCTCTCTTAAAACATTCTCTATGGATAAACGCCCAGAGCAGCTCTGGGATGATATGATCCTGAGCTTTCTGTCCAGGAATCAGATTCTTTTTGAAAGGCTATAGTCAATTCTCTTCTTCTATTTCCCTCAGGTAATACGCAAGCATATCAATAAATTCACTGTTGGTAGGCTTGTATTCCAGAGGATATCCTGCAATCTCATCCAGCAGTTTTTTATTTCCTTCCCAACACACATTTACCATTGTTCTGATATCATGCTCAATATTGGTAGGTGTTGATCTGTACTTCCGCGCCAGGCATGGATAAATGTCCTTTGTGATCCGCAATGGTTTATACTGATACCCCATGGAAATCTTTACCGCTTCCGCAACGAAAAAATATCCTTTGTATTTCGAATTTGCACCAAGTCTTCTGATCAATCCATACACCTTTTTCATACATTTGTTCCTCCATTTCATTTTTTTCTCTTTTTAAAAGCACTCCCTTATGTATAATACGACAGTTATCTATATTTTTCGCTTTCTTCTGAAAATTTATTTTATACATATTAGATACTAATTTAAATTTTTAGTCATATTTTACAGGTTATTTTTATTTAATATCTATTATTTTATTTAAAATTCCTATAATTGTGTTAAAGATACACATATTGTTATAAAAAAAGCAAAGGCTTTGCCCCATTACGGGCAAAGCCTTTCGATCATTTTATATGTCGTTTTATTTTGTAAGGACCATAAGGATATCGTTGCTTCTCTTTACAAATTTTGTCATTTCTTCAGGAGAAAGCTGTTTATGGCTCATCATTGCAAGATCATAAAGCTGTTCACAGATCACCGGAACATACTCTGATCCCTGATTTTCTGCTATAAATCTTACAAGAGGATGATTTGCGTTCAGTACAAGTACTTCCTGACCACCGAACATATTCGGATCCATTCCGTACATATTGTACATTTTCATCATATCCTGCATACGGCGACTCTCCTCAGGAAGAGTGATCATCGCTGCAGTTCCCTCATTTTTCAGCTTCTCTACTTTTACTTCAAGTTTATCCTTGCCAAGATTCTTACGGAACACCTCAGTAAGTGTCTTGACTGTTGCTTCATCCGCTTTTCCGTCTTCACGAAGCTCTTCTGTCAGATCTGCATCAATTCTCTTGAACTGGATCGTCTGATCCTGCTGTTCAAGATGGGAAATAAACTGTGAATCGATCACATGCTTCAGCAGTACAGCATCTTTACCCGCTTCACGGAACATATTAATGTACTGGCTCTGCTGTACCTCATCGGTCACATAATAGATCACCGTTTTTTCCGGTTCCTCATTCTGGGATCCTTCAGAAGCTTTCTCCTCTGTCTTCTCCTCTTCAGCTGCTTTTGTTTCTTCTTTTTTATTTTCCTCAATGCAGTCTTTCAGGGTAAGATATTTGCCATCCAGATTCTTAAAGAGGATATAATCGTTCATCTTCTCACCAAATTTCGCATCCTTGATGCATCCAAATTTGATAAACGGGCTGATATCATCCCAGTACTTCTCATAAGACTCTCTGTCTGTCTTGCACATTCCGGTGAGCTTATCTGCTACTTTCTTGGTGATGTATTCAGAAATCTTTTTCACAAAACCATCATTCTGCAGTGCAGAACGGGAAACATTCAGTGGAAGATCCGGACAGTCGATCACGCCTTTCAGAAGAAGAAGGAATTCCGGGATCACCTCTTTGATGTTATCTGCAATAAATACCTGATTATTATAAAGCTTGATGGTTCCCTCAATGGAATCATACTCTGTCCTGATCTTCGGGAAATACAGGATACCCTTCAGGTTGAACGGATAGTCCATGTTCAGATGGATCCAGAACAGCGGTTCCTTGTAATCCATAAATACCTTACGGTAAAATTCTTTATACTCTTCATCCGTGCACTCATTTGGGTGTTTCATCCAGAGCGGCTGTGTATCGCTTAAGGATACCGGCCGTTTATTGATCTTTACTTTATCTTTGGCAGGAGAAACTTCCACAACTTCTTTCTCGCCTTTATCATTCTCCTTTTCCTCTGTCTTGGCATCCTCATGGATATGCTCAACTACCACATCATCTTCACGGAGATCTGCCTCATCGATCGTTTCATACTCCTGTTCAGCATTTGCTTTGGAAAGATAGATATTTACCGGCATGAAAGAACAGTATTTCTCGATAACCTCTCTCATACGATATTCATTGGCAAACTCCAGGCTTTCCTCATTGAGGAAAAGAGTGATCTCTGTTCCCGGTTCTGTTTTGTTTCCGTCTGCCATCTCATACTCCGTACCACCGTCACAGGTCCAATGTACCGGTGTGGAACCCTCCTTGTAAGAGAGAGTATCAATATGAACTTCATCTGCAACCATAAATGCAGAATAAAATCCAAGTCCGAAATGACCGATCATCTGATCATCCGTTGTTTTATCCTTATATTTCTCAAGAAACTCTGTGGCACCGGAAAAAGCGATCTGTGTGATATATTCCTCTACTTCATCTGCTGTCATACCAATACCGTTATCGATAAACTTCAAAGTTTTCTGATCCGGATCAACGATAACATTTACAGCCGGTTTGTAACCTTCCGGGAATGTATAATCTCCCATAACTTCCAGCTTTCTCAGTTTGGTGATCGCATCGCATCCGTTGGAGATCATCTCTCTTACAAAAATATCATGGTCGGAATATAACCATTTCTTGATAATCGGAAAAATATTTTCACTGTTGATTGATAAACTTCCATGTTTTGCTGACATATATGTCACTCTCCTTTTGTTTTTATTTTTATTTCTGATGTTCCGACAGAGCCGGAAACCTGTTGTTTTTTTCAATAAATATATACTAATACGACTTTTTACAAAAGTCAAGAAAAATTTAGCACTCATCGTTATAGAGTGCTAGTAACAGCATATAAAACGGATCTCTATGTGCAAAAAAATCCCTCCGTACATTTTTTGTACGGAAGGTGCTGTAAAACTATCTTCTACATTCTGTTCTTATTTTTTCTTTCTACGATATACAAGGATTCCTCCAATACATACCACAGCCACGATCAAAATGATCACAAATGTCATGATCGGTGTACTGTCTCCCGTCTGCACTGCAGATTTCTGATTTGTCTGTGTCACTGCCGGACTCGGAGTCGCAGTAAGAACTGCTGCCTGTGATACCGTAAAAGTAACCGTACTTTCTGACTGTGTACCGGTATCCTTCCAGCTGGAGCCGTCGTATTTCTGCTGTCCAAAGGTAACTTTCAGAGTATATTTTCCCGGCTTGCTGACACGGAATGTTGCAGTATAAGGCTCTCCATCCCAGGTACGGGTCTCTGTGATCTTCCAGCTCTTCGGCTGATATCTGGTATCTCCCTTACGCGGGTTTGTATTATCCATTCCTGCACCAGCTGCTGTAAAGGTGATCTTTGTATTGGTATCATACTTGCCATTGGAATCAATGCCTGTGATCTTATTGTCCGATGCAGCGGCTTCCGTGCCCTGATATCCATTTACTGTAATACTTACTGCGATCACTGTACTGATCTTGTTGGGATTCTTAACCCCCTCCGGAAGAATGACGGTACCTTTTACATTAAATATCTGACGTTCTGCAGAAGACGGATCATAAGAAGATCCCTTAACATCCCATTTAACAGATGCCTTCTGCTCTCCCTTTGTTGTAGTGATCTTTACTGTTCCCGGAAGCTTCAGGGCTTTCTGGGTTTTCTGGGTTCCATTGGGTAGATCTTTGATATCGGATGGCTTTTTGATGCCTGTAAGGTTATTCGCCTTCTTACCGTTATCTGTTTTTTTCTTTGTAACGCTGAAATGGACATTTACATAAGCTTCCACATTTGCATCATTGGCGATCACAATGTCTTCCAGATATTCCCCCTGTGAAAGTCCGCTGACCGGCTGTACGCTAAAGGTTGCATTATCTCCTGCTTCCAGCTCTGTGGCGGAAAGTGTACCAATTGTATATGCATTTGATGAAGGCTGTTTCAGAACGATCTTTGTATTTCCGGTGTTGGTAACTGTAACTTTCTTCGCATCAGGAAGTTCCTTATAGCCTTCCTCTTTGGTTCCAAACTCCAGACTATCTGTTACCGAAAGACCGGGATTGGGTTCCGGTTCCGGTTCCGGCTCCGAAACTGTAAATTCCAGCCGGACTTCAGCCAGTGTGTTTCCGGTATTCTGATCTGTCACAGAAATCGTATCGCTGTGATCTCCGACCTGAAGACCGGTCTTGGGCTGTACGGTAAAGGTTGCCGCCTTATCTCCGGGATTGAGCACTTCCGCAGAAGGCTCTCCCACCTCATAATCCTCCGGAGCAGAAAGCTGGATCCGGATAGCCTCTGTACCTGTATTCTCTACGGTTACAGGCTGTGCATCCGGCGCAGTCTCATAGCCCTGTTCCAGTGTTCCAAACTTCAGAGGACCTTCCGGTTTCACTGTTGCAGTAACTGTTTTTGGTGTTTCTGTCTTTACCATAACCGAAGCCGTCACTGTAGCAGATGCTTCCGTGCTTTCATCAGAAGCAAATACAAGCTCTTCCACGTATGGATCATCTTTTGCAGAGAGTCCAAGCTTAGGCTGTACGGTAAAGGTCTGCTCTCCTCCCTGCGCCAACTGGATATTTCCGCTACTCTCCACTTCACTGACCGGCGCAATATCAAAAAACTCCGACTCAGGCTGTACTAACGTCACAGCTTCTGTACCTTCGTTTTTGATCGTGACTGTACTTGTTGTTTCTACCTTTTCATAACCGGCAGTCAGATCATCAAAAGGCAGTTCTGTCGGATCCGCAGTTAGCTTGTATATTTTTTCCGCTGCAGGGTCCGATGTTTCCCCGGGATCTGTCTGCTCATTATTTTCATGATCTTCGGCTTTTTTATTTTCCGGTTCTTTTACTGTAAAGTCCGCTTCAAAGAAGACATCGGCACCTTCTTCTGTCTGATACGTGATCAGATCTTTGTATTCTCCAGCCTTCAGACCTTCTCGTGGTTTTACCCACACAGCAACACTTTCACCACTCTTTAATGGCGCATCGTTAATATCCGCAGCCATGAAATTCTCCGGGGCAATCTCTTTAAAATTGAGATCTCCGGTTCCGTTATTTGTGATAGTAACCATCTGTGCTTCCGGAATTTCCGTATATCCCTCTTCCACGGAACCAAAATCCAGAATTCCACTTCCATCTTCCGTGTATGCAGATGCCGAATATGTCGGTTCCTCATTTTTTTCGGAAGCGTCTGCTGCTGTACCTGCGGAATCCGGTGTCTCTGTCTGACTATCTCCAGATGTATCTGCCTCATCGGTATTCTGAGGCCCTGACTGTTCTCCGTTTACTTCTATAACAGAGTTTTCAGCAGGCTCCTGGGTATCTGCAGGTTCCTGTGCATCTGTATTTTCCTGTACATCTGTATTCTCCTGCACATCCGCAGACTCCGTTTCTTCTGCCGGCTCTATGGTTTCCTCAGGCTGAGCACTATCAGGCTCCTCTGACGTTCCAGCTTCTGTATCCGGCGTGTTCTCTGAAGACTCCGAATCTGCCGAAGCTTCACTTTCCTCCGCATCCGGATCTTCTCCTACTGCTTTGGCTTCTTCCTTTTTCTTTTCTGCCAGTGCTTTGGCTTCCTCCTCTGTTTCGGAAACCTCCTGGGTCGTCACCGTAAGCTCACCACTGACTCCCGTCTCTTCTTTTCCGGTGATCTTCAGAACGATCGGAAGACCCAGATCTTTTTCATCGATTTTATAAGTCTTATCAGTTCCTACCTCTGTAAGAAGGTCTCCGTCCTTTAATGACCAGGAAAAACTCACATTATCATCTGTGATCCCCTCCGGCTTGACCTTTGAGTAATCTGCACTTAAGGTAGACCCGATCGCAAGTGTTCCTTTGACCTTCAGCTTTCCATCAAGAGTTCCCGATGGAGCTGCAGTGGCAAATACCATCGATGGAAGCAGCGTTACCATCATAAGCACAGCCATGACGACTGCCAGCACTCTGCTTTTTTTCATATCCCATCCTCCTTTACATCATTTTATTTTCCCCACATTTACCCTTTCTACGCAGGGCTTTCTTTTTGCTGATGCAAGTTTATCATATTTAATTTTCAGAGGTGTAATCCCTGCTTTCCGTCAGCCTTCTACGATCATATATTTTCCGTCCGGGAGTTTGAATACTTCACTTTCTTCTTCCAGCTCCTTCAGGGAAATCCCCTCCACATCTGCGCCCATTCCATCCAGATATTTTTTAACATCCTTCAGGGAATCCAGCACAACTGCCATGCAATCCTCTAGAAATTCCTCTGCCTCCTCAAAATCCTCTGCTACCGGCTCATCAAAAAGCTGACCCTGTTTTTCCAGAAATGTCTGGACATATTCTTTCTTGTACATATTAAAGTACCTCCTTTATATCTCCGCCCGCCGCGATCAGTCTGCGAAGTACTGGTTCCACCTTCTCTGTCTCGTAGAAAGCCGCCGCCTTTACCCCTGGCTTCGCATGCTTCATGGCAAAGCTGTATTTTACAGATTTCATCATTTCAATATCATTGTATTCATCCCCGAACGCTATGCATTCATCCGGTCCGATTCCCAAAAGTTCCTGGTATTTACGGATCCCTTTTGCTTTGTTCGTGGTAAATGGAACAAAATCCACCCACGCAAATCCGGATGTCACAACAGTACATCTGTCTTTGAACCGTTCTCTCCAGTACCGGATGGATTCCTCCGTCATTCCTTCTCTCTCATAAACTGCAACCTTCATACAAGGCTCTGTGATCTCATCAAAACTCTTTATGATCTTACACTGATTTTTTACTTCTTCGATCATCAGATGGCGATAATGTTCTGTCTTGGGCATGATATAATAAAAATCCTTTGTAGAACAGGAAAATTCCGCTCCGGGCTTTTCCCATATTGCCTGAATGATCTCTCTGACCAGTTCTTTGTCAAAGCTGTCGCAGTACAGAAGCTTCTCATTCTGGACAGCAAGCCCGCCATTTTCACTGATAAATGCCATCTCGTCCTTTACCGGCGCAAAAAGATTCCTCATATTGGCATACTGTCTGCCACTGGCTGCCACAAAGAGGATTCCCATTTTTTTCAGTTCCTTTACCAGCGGAAAAATCTCTTCCGGCAGCGTCTGTCTTCCACCGATAAGCAGCGTTCCATCCAGATCACTGGCAACCATCTTAATCATGCTGCTTCTCCTCATAGATAGTAAACAGATCACCAGGTACAGCTGCTACAATATCTGCACCGTTATTTTCAAGCTCTTCTCTGTCACGGAATCCCCATAGTGCACCAACGGTATACATTCCGGCAGCACTTCCTGTCTGCATATCTGTCTTTGTATCTCCGATATACATACATTCTTCCGGCTTTACGCCGAAATCTTCTGCAATCTTCAGCGGACCATCCGGCGCCGGCTTTCTGCGGATCCCTTCCTGCTGTCCCATCACCTCATCAAACAGATCGCCATAGATCGCCTTTACCACTTTCTGCGCCGCAACATGAGGCTTATTGGAGCATACAGCCATCTTAAGGCCTGTATGTTTCAGCTTCTGAAGGGTTTCCGGCATATCTTTATATGGCACAACTTTATACAACGGATCTTCATCAAATTTCCTGCGATAAAGTTCCCTGACTTCTTCGTAGTGTACCAGCTCCGGATCTCCTGCATCGATCAGGCATCTTCTGATCAGCATATCTGCACCTTCACCGCTGTAATAACGAAAATTATCTGCCGGCTGTGGTTTCAGGGAAAACTTTTCCATGATCTCATTCGCCACATATGCCATAGATTCCAGTGTATCCGCAATTGTTCCATCCAGATCAAATATACAAGCTTTTATCATTTTGTCTTTCATCCTCTCAGGTTCATTCCCAGTTTTTTTGTCTCATAGATCAGTCTTGCCACAGGCAGTCCCACCACGTTGTTATAATCACCACGGATTCCCTTCACATAGGCTCCCCAGGCGCCCTGGATCCCATAGCTTCCGGCTTTGTCCATTGGGTCTTTGCTGTTTACATATTCCTTTATTTCTTCCTCTGTCACCGGATAAAAGCTCACATCTGTGCACTCATGGAAGGTATGAGCTTTCCATCTCCCTTTTTCTCTTATCAACAAAGTTACACCGGTATATACCTGATGTGTATTCCCCTGCAGCATAGCGAGCATCTCTATTGCAGCTGTCTCATCTGCCGGTTTACCTAAAATCTTACCCTCATAAGATACAACGGTATCTGCACCGATCACAACCACATCTCTCAGATCTCGGTTCTCCTCTTCCTCCAGCGCGTATGCCGTAAACATAGCTTTCTGACGAGAAAGTTCCTCCACCACTTTCGCAGGCTCTGCACTGGTGATCCGTTCTTCCCCGCTGGCAGGCTTCACTTCAAAGGCGACTCCTACCTGGCTTAAAAGTTCCCGCCTCCTGGGAGATGCGGAAGCAAGCACGATTTTCTTCATGTGTAATTCCTCTCTTTCCTGTGTTATCAGTATAACCGTTTCTGTAAATGGGCGCAACCGAAATCGTTGCAGGAGCATTTTGTACTTATCCATTTATTCCTGATGACGATAAAACAAAACAAGCAGTACACCCTGATACCTGTTCACGGTGTACTGCTGTCATATGTTTCGTATTCTTTTTGACAGTTTTTATGCTTTCGGTAATTTGAAAGAGCTCTTCAGAGATACAATGCGGTTAAATACCGGTGCTCCCTCCCTGGAGTCATGGATATCTGCGCAGAAGAAACCGTTACGTACAAACTGATAGCTGTCATAACCTTTTGCTTTCAGAAGCTCCGGCTCTACATAAGCACTTGTTACTGTAAGAGAATTCGGATTTACATTAAGAGAACCATCTTCTTTATTGTAAACACCTTTTTCTTCATCTACGATATTCTCGTAAAGTCTTACCTCAACTTTACCTGCATTGGATGCTTCCACCCAGTGGATCGTTCCTTTTACCTTACGTCCGTCCGGTGCATTTCCGCCCTTGGTCTCCGGGTCATAGGTACAGTGGACTACACGGATCGTTCCGTCGTCATCTGCCTCATAACCTGTGCAGGTTACAAAATATGCATTCATAAGACGAACTTCATTTCCAATATAGAGACGTTTGTATTTCTTAGGAGGCTCTGCCATAAAATCATCACGTTCAATATAAAGTTCTCCACTGAACGGAATCTTTCTGGTTCCAAGCTCCTCATTCTCCATATTATTCGGAGCTTCAAGATACTCAACCTGTCCTTCCGGATAGTTATCGATCACGAGCTTGATCGGATCAAGGATCGCCATCATACGCGGACGTTTCAGCTTCAGGTCCTCACGGATGCAGTACTCGAGCATTGCATAATCTACAGAACTGTTCGCCTTTGAAACGCCACAGAGTTCTACAAATTTACGGATAGACTCCGGTGTAAATCCACGGCGGCGAAGTGCGGCGATGGATACTAGTCTCGGATCATCCCATCCATCTACGATGCCGTCCTCAACAAGCTTCTTGATATAACGTTTACCTGTAACAACGTTGGTCAGGTACAGCTTTGCAAACTCGATCTGCTTCGGTGGGTGCGGATATTCCAGTTCCTTTACCACCCAGTCATAAAGCGGTCTGTGGTCCTCAAACTCCAGAGTACAGATAGAATGTGTCACACCCTCAATGGCATCCTCGATCGGATGAGCGAAGTCGTACATCGGATAGATGCACCATTTATCTCCTGTATTGTGATGTGTCATGCGGGCTACACGGTAAATGACCGGGTCACGCATGTTCATATTCGGTGATGCCATATCGATCTTGGCGCGGAGAACCTTCTCGCCATCTCCGTATTTGCCCTCACGCATCTCTTCAAAAAGCTGAAGATTCTCTTCTACAGTACGGTTTCTGTACGGGCTCTCTTTACCTGGCTCTGTAAGAGTTCCTCGGTACTCACGAATCTGGTCTGCAGTCAGGTCGCAGACAAAGGCCTTGCCTTTCTTAATAAGCTTCACTGCTGCCTCATACATCTGATCAAAATAATCAGATGCAAAGAAAAGTCTGTCTTCCCAGTCTGCACCAAGCCATTTCACGTCAGCCTTGATGGACTCTACAAATTCGGATTTCTCCTTTGTAGGGTTGGTATCATCAAAACGGAGATTGAATTTTCCGTTGTATTTCTGAGCCAGTCCATAATTTAAAAGAATGGATTTCGCATGTCCGATATGAAGATAGCCGTTAGGTTCCGGTGGGAAACGTGTATGCACGGTGTCATAAACGCCTTCTTCAAGATCTTTGTCTATAATATTTTCAATAAAGTTTTTGGAAACTGTTTCGTTCTCCATTGCTTTCCCTCCTAAATATCATCCTGATGTTTTATCTTATCATAAATCCGGAGTTTTTGAAACCCGCAAAACCTGTATCTAAACAAAAAATTGTCTGTTTTTAGACACAAAAAAAGCTGCTGACGGGAATCGAACCCGTGTGTAACATGCTATTTTCCTTTATTCATGCGCTTTTGCGGGTTTCACTTATGATTACCTTTGATTACCTTTTTTGTAAAAAATTCATACACTTATTATTTTGAAATCTGGTATGTTGCTAAGAATTTCTTTTTTTCGATCTATAGAACGCCTATTTTTATGGTAATATCCCTCTGTACATTTAATATCTGTATGTCCCATCAGATCAATAACCATTCTTTCATCCACGTTGTTGTCAAGAAGAATACTGGCAAAAGTTCTTCTCGCCTTATGTGGTGACTTCGGCTTAATATGTATTTGCTTACATGTTCGTTCCATTCTCCGCCGTATTACATTTGTCGTCATTCGTTTACCTTTTTCATTTACAAAAACATACTCCTGTGTTGGATTACATCTTTTAAGTTTTTGAACAACCCATATATAATCTTCCGGAACAATCACTGTTCTAACACCAGCCTGTGATTTTGGAAATTCTTTTACCCGATAATCATATTTACCTTTTTCGATAAACACTCTTGTTTCTGTACGTCTAATTTTAATAGTATTGTTATCAAAATCTGAAAATTTTAAAGTAACCAACTCACCAACTCTGATCCCCGTGAGAAACATCAACAAGATTCCTAGATTAACCACGTCTAGTCTATCCTCTAAGCATTCTATATACCGTGGCAATTCATCTTCATTGAATACCGCTTCATCATCTTCCTTTATTGTTCTCTTAAAGATAGAATCTGAGGTATCTAAATCTTGAAGCATCTCTTCCGGACTCCAATCAATAAGTTTTCTTTTTTTCGCCCGTTTCAGAAATCCTCTTGTTATTGTTTTCAAATTAGAAAAGGCTTTTGCTGTAAGATTATGTTCTGCTATTTGAATCTCAAGAAAATCACTAAATTCATCCGGTGCAACATATCTTATTCTTCTTTTTCCCAGTTTTTCATAATGCCGCTCATATATCTGACAATTCCTCTGATGCGTTGGAGCAGCAATTTTTCCCAGCTGTAATCGCCTGTCGTTCCACTCTTCAAACACTTCCTGAATTGTTGGATTTTCTGCTTCTTTTCTGTAATATTTAGCAACTTCTTTCTTGATATCTTCTTCAGATGTTCTCTTTATCAGTTTTCGGCCATTAGCCTTCGTTTTGTCTGGAAGATATGTTCTCCACTTTCCGTCCTTTCCTTGCCAGATTTTGTACGGGTGCTGCTGTAAGTATTTATCTCTTTCAGCCATTTCTTTCATCTCTTGCACATATGACAAGTCAATAATATCATTATTCTGGATGTATTTCAACATTCCCATCGCCATCTCAGGTGTCATATTTTCAACCATATTACCCATTTTTTTCTCCTTGTATTCCAATTATTCACTGTTTTGTTCCACCAAAAAAAGAGCATCCCAGCTCTTACATGACATATTCTTACAGCCGGTCCAGCTAGAGTTTTCTTCTCACTGTTGCCGCTACTTCCGCCGCTGCTGCCATCCTGTCACGTTCCGGGGATGCTCTTCACATCTGTTTTGTTCTTCCTTCGTATATAATTATTCGCATTCTTCCAGGTTCTGTTTCAGTATCTTTCCTACGTCCAAAACATGCGCTTCTGCTTCTATATCCTCCACATTGTCTGTTATTGTTGTCGTATACATGATCGCTTTTCCTCCACTTACATTACAATCATATAAAGCTGCCATTAACAAGTCCTGAAACTGTTCCTGTGGAAACTGAAAGGATGGACAGTCTGCATTTTTTATCTTCTCTTCCAGCTCTTTGTTATGCTCTGCGTCCGGTTTGCTTGCATAATATGTCAGATTTTTATGGATCTCCCGGGGCAGCAGTTGCAAATTCTCCGCACGGTTGCACTCTTTTCCTTCACTTGGCTTATACTGGTTCTTTTTTCTGATGTGGTGGATCTCATTATCTTCAGAACCAAACTCATTTTCACAGAAACAGTCGCTCATTACCCGATACATGGTAACGTGCTTATTGTGCTTCTGTCCTGCAACTTTGTACTCATAATACCAGTCCTGTCCCGTCCGACTGCCATCTTTATTCTTTGTCCCTGTATACCTGTGGTTTGATTTCACTACTTTGATCTTACTGCCATATGCAGAGAACAAATAACCTTTATTAGACATAAACCAGTATGCCGGGTATGGCTCCTTGCACTGAACGATCTGCTCTCCTTCCTGCATAACATAATTAAATGTATTCTCCATCAGATCATCAAATTTTTTGCTGTATTCTTCTCTGGTATATTTTTTGTATTTTCTCATTTTCATTTACTCCTTTTTATCCTTTTACTCATAAAATAAGAGCACCTGTAGCTGATACAGATGCCCTCGTGTTTCTATCTTTATCTGAATTTCTTAAATTCTTTTGCAAGTTCTTTGTCGTGTTTATCAAGTTCCCCACGGATAACCTTCTTTAGCTCCGACATATCATTTACATCCACACCATTTATCACGAACTGATAATCATTATTCATGGTAACTTCCTGTCTGACTGGTGTTTCTTTTACGCTTGGAGTTCCTGCTTTCTGCATAACCTCTGTAAACTCCTGCATGGTCGCTGTTGTTGGCTTCAGAAGCTTTGTGAAATCCTGGGTAAGCACCGTTTCTCCCGGTTTGGCTCCAATGAATCCCGTATCACCATTTCTCATGATCGCATCTCCCAGAAGCGTTCCCATACTTGCCGGAATTAGATTACGAACAATTCCTCCATTGGCAAAGCCATAACTCTGAAGTTTCTTTACCATTGCATTTTTCTTTTTGGTGTCCCACTTGCTTACATTCTTTGCGTCCTTATAGCCCAAAATCGAAGCTGCCTTTATAATGTTTGCGTTGCTGGCTTTCTTACCCTTCTTTGCAAAGTGCTTCACAAGCGGATCTTTGATCTTCTCGATTTCTGCGTCACCGCCTGTATAAGATGGCAATGCTTTATACCATTTCTTCAGCTCTGCTTCTTTCTTGGTGTTCGCCTTTACGGTATTGGCGTTCTGTCCGGTTGACATGTTCAGGACACGGTTTTTCTCTTCTGTGGTAAGAGTATATTTCTTACTCTTGGCTGTACTGTTCACGATCTTGGAGTTTTTCGTTGCATCCTTCAGTACAGACACATTTAAGCTTACCGCCTTACAATATCCGCCAGCTCCCTGAACTTTGATTACTGTTTTCCCGGTCTTTAATCCCTTCAGGGTAATACTGTCTGCTGCCTGTGTGATTTTCACGATTCCTTTTGCAGATGCCGTACAGTTAAAATTCTTATTGACTGCGCTTGCCGGGCTGAAGCTTACCTTTACCGTTGCTGTCTTTCCCACGTTCACAACAACAGATTTCGGACTTAATGAAAGTTTCTTCAGGGTTTTATCCTGTGCATCTGTGGCAGCATTTCGTATTACCTTGTCCGCAGATGTACTTCCGGTCCCTGTAGAGCCAGAAACCTTTGTGTCTTTGATTCCTGTTACTGCTTTGTCAGCTTTCTTCTTATCCGTCTGTTCATTCTTCAGGTTTGAATCCTTGATGTTACTCTTGAACTGATCCGAAACTTTTAAACCTGTGTCTGCAATGATCTGGTTGATCTCTGCATAAGCATCCTTATATTTCTGCTTTGTGGTTTTTAGCATCTCGTCAATAACAGCGGTTTGCATCTGAGAGTTGGATTTCACTGCATTTAAGGTACTGTCCAGTGCTTTGTCGGCCTGATCGGTAAGGTTATCATAGCCCTTGGATATCAGATCAATTTCATGATCGTGTTTGGTATCTTCCAGATCTTCCTCTTTTTCTGCAAGATCCGCCTTTAACTGTTCCAGCTTGGCCTTGGCAGCAGCGTTTGTGGTTCCTTCCAGAGCTGCGATCTGCGCTTTGATTGCATTGATATCTTTATTCTTGTTCTTGATAGTCTTGTCAAACTGATAGTAATCTTCCTTAGCATCTTTCGCTTTCTGCCGTATATCAACGTTCTCTTTCAGAAGATCGTTCTCTTTTGAAACCTGATCCTCGTACATTTTCAGCATTTCCTGATTGTAGCTGTAAATTGCCTGAGAAGATTCTTTGATTCTATCTTTATACTGTTTCTGGTATTCCTTCAGCTGTTCCTTGGTAAGATTTCCTGCATTATATTCTTGCTGTACATTCTCCAGCTGTGCCCGGTAGTCTGCAATTTTCTGCTGTTCTGCGTTCAGTCCCTTATTGATAAGAGCAATGTTCGCAGCTCCCTGCTTAGTCAGTTCACCAGCATCTGAGAAGAAAGTATCTGAATTCAGCATATCTTTTAAGGTGTCGCAATCGTCAATCAGTTCATCCAGAGAATCAATGGTATCATCAAACGGTTTGAACCGGATCTCCACGGCTGATTTCTTCAGTTCTGCATTGGCTTTACCCAGATCAAGGATCTTCTGTGTATATCCATTGATCTCGTCCAGCTTATCATTATATTCCGGTGAACCATAAGAGAGTGTTTTCAGCTTTGCCATAGCAATCTTTTTCTGGTTCTGCAATGCCAAAATGGTCTGGTCATTGGTTTTCGCAGCCTGAGCATAATCATTTACTGTCAGTTTTCCATACTTGCTGCCCTTGTAATTGGTAGCTTCTTTATAATCCCGGAACGAAGAGAGATTGTCGGATCTGCCCTGATACATTGCAGTTTTATATTCCGCAGCTTTTTCTTTCAGCTCATACATGGTATTGGAAAGCTCTTTTGCAGACTGCTTACAATTATATAGTTCATCCCGGAGATCATTGTATCCAGCCAGAGCCTTTTTATAAAGTTCATGTCCTTCCCCGTATTTCTTACGGATTTTCTCCATCTGTGCCCGGTATGCCACCATTTCTTTTTCCAGAAGTGCTGCCTGAGCTTCCTGCGCCTTTCTCTGGCTGTTTACATCCTTGTAGTATTTACTGCCGGGAGCCTGTGATTCCCCGTTCTCTTCCCGGTACTTCAGTCTGCTTTCGATCACAGAGCTGCTTGTGGAATACACTTTTTTCAGATCATCAAAACGGTCGGTAATGTTATCCAGCTTCTGCTGATCTACTTCCTTCTCTTTCTTCTTCAGTTTTTCCAGCTCAGATTCACATTCATGAATCTTATCATACCATTTCTGATAAGCTTCCACCTTGGATTTCGTATCTTCATCCAAAAGGTCAATGTTAATTTCTCCGCCCTGAACCTTCTTTCTGAGATCCTGTGAAAGTCCGATCATATCTGCATAAGCTTCCGCCTGATATTTATAGTATCCCTGTGCCTGTTGGTATCCACCCTTCAGCTTGGAAAGATCCGCAATCTCTTTATCCAGATACTTGTTTTTGTTTTCATAGCTGGAATAATTTTCTGCTTTTGCTTCGTTCAGATCTATGGAATTGTTATATTTTGTCGTAAACCGTTCAAACCAATCCACTGCATTTTTCCATGGATCTTCCCATGATTCCACTTTTTCTGCTGCATCCGTAACACTTTTTGCTGCACTGGAACTGTCTTTTGCAGCCTGTGCAACTGCTTTATCCGTATTTGAAGGTGATTTTGAACCACTGTAAGTCGTATGCTTCGATGCAATACTGGCCTGTTTTACAGGGATTCCACCTCTGACCATAGCCGATCCGCTTGCCTGTGCCAGACCTCTGCTGTTTATAAATCCACGATCCAATAAAGCTTCCGTCTGAAGATGATTGAATACAATGCTTCCTGCCGGGATATTTACAAACTCTGCTCCGTTATCACCTACGGTATTCCATGTACCAGTTGCAGGATTGACTACAATCTCACGTCCCAGCTCACCTACCAGAGTAGTTCCACCTGTTTTCGTAGCCCAGTTACCACTTGCCTGTGCATGGCCTGAGAGGTGATTGTATTGTGCTGATCCTGCTGCATGAGCGGTTCCACGGGCATGAGCTGTTCCATTTGCGCCACCTGCACCTTTTGTTGGTGGTGTTGTATTTGTCCAGTTTACGGTTCCAGTAGCTGTGAAATGTGTCTTTACTCTGGATGTTTCGTTTCCCCATGATACAAGACCAGAAGAACGGTGTACCTGTGCTGCAAACGCATCTACAGCCCCGGTTTCATTATCCCATGTCACTTTACCAGAAGATTGCTTTTCTTCTGCTGCATAAGCATCTACGGCGGAAGGATCCACACCAGCTTTTACCATAATTTCAGGACTTAATGCCTGTAAAGATGCTGTAATCGTATCTGCGGATGTGGTATCAATCCCCAGTGTTGCTTTAATCTCAGGACTTAATCCCTGAATCTCACCAACCAGACTGTCCACTTTGCCTTGTGCTTCTGAAGTATCTGCACCAACTGAAGCCTGTAGCTCTACACTGTTCTGAGCTTCCTGAAACTGCTGTAATAAAGATAACGCATTTCCAAGCTCCCCATCCACCTGAGAAGTATCTACCGACATAACAGCAGGAGCTTCCAGCATCTGTTTCTGTGTAACACAATACTGAATCACTGCGTTGGCATCATCCACCTGAGAGGAATCTACATCCAGAGTAGTCTTGTAATTCTGCATCTGAGCGATCGTATTGTCCAGTGTCTTGACTTTATCCTCCGTGTTCTCAATGTCGGAAACATCAATCTGGATATTCATGTCGGTATCACCAGACATTTCCTCGATCCGTCCCTTGGCTTCCCCGGCTGCAACTGCCATATCACCTAACGTCTTTGTAGCTTCATCCGCCCAGTCAAATTCTCCGCCGAACTCTTCCATCTCACCAAACATGGATTGAACCATTGGCATAGAAAGATTCAATCCCTCCGCAAAATCCTCCATGGTTTTCTGGCCTGCAACTTTATATTCGCCACTAGCTTCATCCAGTTCCATCAGTCCAGCCTTGGTAGCTTTTGCACAGAACTCCTGCACATCAAGACCGATCCGGTTGCCGTCCTCGTCATGATTAAAGTAATGTTCAATGGAACTCATATAAGAAGAAACGGCTTCTGCGTCCTGACTGTCCACGGTATCAGGAACAATAAAGTCCACCGCTGCCTTATAAGAGTTTGTTCCAATCCTTCCGTAATCCTCAGAATCACTGTTTTTGGTTACGTTGTCGATCTTTTCCATAGCTCCCATGGCATCATCGAACATATCACCCGATTCCGAAGCGTTCTGTTTGTCAAGCCAGTTCTGGTAAGCCCCAGTTGCTTCCCTGAGAGATGCAGAGAGCAGATCCAGCTGATTGCACTGATTTACAATAGCGTCATTATCCGATAAAAGAGCATCAATACTGGACTGGATTGCCTGTGCTTCCTCACCTTTTGCATCGGTTAATCCTCTTAACTGATCCTGAAGCTGTTCGATCTGTGCAATGTTCTGCATGTACTGATTCTGTTTTTCTGCTTTCTGGCTGTTGTTGGTCTGGATTTGTTCCTCTGCCTTGGCTTTCTGTAACTCACGTACTTTTTCTGCGTTCAGCTGTAAAGCTCCGTTATTATATTCCAGAGCGGAAGTATAATCTGCAAGCTCGTCTGAGTTGAAATCATCCAGAGAGATAGATTTTCCTGTACTTTGTGCATCCAGAACAGATTCTGCTTTCTGGATTCCGGTTAATGCAGCACTGGCTTTGTCGATCCTTTCACTAATATCCCCAATGGAATCCACTGCTTCATCCAGAGAAGATCCGGTACTGGAAGAGATTACACCCAACTCTGCAAGCATACTGGCAAGATTCGCCACACTGGATGCAGAAGTATCACTAATAACACCTGCATCTAAGGCAGCCTGTACCAGAGTATTGATCTGATCCTCACCCTTCTGTATCCCCTCTGTCTCAAAAGCATATCGGAAATCGGTATCTGAAAGATTCCATTCCTTCAGTGCTTTTGCATTATCTGAGACAGACTTTCCAAACTTACTTGTGTCCGTACCGTTCACAGCCTTGGTAAACTTATCATTGGCAATGGCTGTATCATTCAGCTCGTCCCGGACTTCTTTTACCTGATCTGCATAAGCGGACATGCCTGTATTTTTCACCAGACCGTTTACTGTGCTATCCAGTTCTGAGAATTTCTGGGATGCTTCTGAGATCTTGCTGTTATCTCCATCGGCAATCGCATTGTTATAGTTCTCAACTGCTTTTGCATAATCAGAGATCCACTTGGAAGCTTTCTGTTCCGTATCACCGGATTTATACAGCTTATCATCGGATATCAGCTCTGCTTCCTGTGCCTGTTTATAAATATCCTGATACTTGCTGAGTACATCTTTCGCTTTTGTCAGACCGGATGCTGCATTGTTAGCAAGCTGATCGGTTACATCCGTTTCACCAAACTGATCCTCAATACCGGAAACCTCAGTCATGAAATCATTCAAAGCGTCTTTTGCCGTAGAAGCATCCGCATTAAACTGAATATCCATCGTGATTCCGTCTGCACTGTCCAGCTTAAATACATCTTCTCCATAGGTTTCCTGAAGCTTCTTAATGGATTTCTTGATTGCTTCCGATTCCTCTGATCCGTTATCATAGAACCGACCCAAATATGTATGACGGTTTTTCTCCATCTCTTTCTGGGCTTTGTCAATACCCTTTTTATTTTCATTCAAGAAGCTTTGAGACTGTTTTTCGTTCACCTGATCCAGTAATGCGATCTGCTCTGTAAGAGATCCGTTTATCAGATCAAGCCCACTGACCTGATTTCCGTAGGATTCGGATAAAGATTCCTGTATGGATAACAGCTCGCTCTTTGCGTCCGCTGCTTCCTGCTCTGTCAGTGTACCGGATGCAAGGGCTGTCCTTAATTCCTGAATCCTGCTGATATTATCCTGTATGGAAGTCGTGTTCTCTTCCCATGTATTTCCTGCACTTTTCGCAGAGCTTACTGCTTCCTCAATGGATCTTTTATAAGCACTGTAGGCCGTAACTGCTGCGGTAACACCTGCTGCAACCAGAATCAGAGGATTTGCCATCAATGTTGCAAGCATTCCCTCCATAGCACCGGATAATGTAAAGGTACTGGCAGCAGCAGCTTCATTGGCAGTGGTCAGTCCCATTGCAGCAACGGCAGCCTGCGCTTCTGCTTCACTCATTCCCTGATTTACAAGGACTGCTGCCCTCTGTGCTTCTGTTAAAGCCGTACTGGACAGTACCATCCGGGTCTGAGATTCGCTTAGTCCCTGTGTCAGTCCTAACAGCTGTTCAAAAGAATCTGTAGAAATCTCTGTCATTCGGCTGATATCCATAGCCTGTCCCATGTTGGAAAACTCCCGGAACAGATTTATCAGCTGTTGAAATGCGTATACACCGCCAGCAGATGCAAGTCCGGCCAGAGATGCCTGTAAGATATCTGTATTTGCTGCAAAGTCCGCCATTGCTTTTGCCCCATCCAGAAATCCCGAATACATGTTATCTGATACCAGAGAAGTAGACAGATTTTCCAGAGATGCTTTCAGGGCATTGGTCTTGGCTTCCAGAGAGTTTAAATAATTGTCCTGAAACTTCTTCTCTGCGGTTCCTTCTGAATTATAAGCGGTTTCTGTCAGCATTTTTACCTTATCATAGTTATCCAGCATGGCAATCACACTGTTGGCCTGATGGGTTCCGCCGAGAGCTGTACTAACCGCTTTCTGTGTATTCTTATTTAAAGTGTCCCATTTATCTGCCACAGAATCAATGATTGTTTCCGAATCAAGAAACTGATCGTTGTTATCCCTCATGGTAATACCGATCTTATTCAGAACTTTCTCCACATCATTCAGTGCTTCCCCGTTATCATCCACGAATTTTCCTGCTTTGATATTGTTCATTCGGGACAAAATACTCTTTAAAGAAGTACCGATGGTTTCATCACTGCCCTGTGTTACATCCTTGATCGTAGCAATAATGGCAGCTGTTTTCTCCAAACTCATACCAACATTATTCGCCTGTGATGCAACTTTCTGTAAGGAAGTACCGATTCCACCTGCATCCGAAGCACTCTTTAAGTCAATGCTGGTCAGGATATCATTGATCCTGCTGGCCTGATCCGCACCAAGCTTAAATCCATTCAGTGTAGAAGTCAAAACCTGTGCTGCATCTTCTGAACTCATCTGTGCATCCTTAGACAAAACCATGGAATCTTTGATAAGCTGGTTGGTATCTGCCATGGAACGTCCCTGTCTCAGCCATGTATTTGCAGATTCCGCAACATCTGATGTAATACTTCCGATCTCCTGACCCAGTTCGTTGTAGCTCTGCATCAGATCTTCCGTATAAGTCTTGTCTTTTCCTGTTACCATGGCAAGGTTGGTTTTCAGATCATCAAACTCTTTTACGGTAGAAACTGCTTTTTTTCCTGCATCTACGATCTTATACAGTCCATCCTGCATCATGTTTGCCAGACTGTATGCAGAAAACGCTTCCCGGAAGCTTCCACCTAAAGACTGAAACACGCTCTGGCCCCGGATTCCTGCTGCATTTACACCATTCAAAGCTTGCTGCATCTGTGCCAAACCAGAGCTGTCTACTTCAGGCACATGGATCTCCGGTGTTTCGGTTGCTCCGTTTACTGCTGTATCAACGTCATTCTGGATATCTCTGGTGTTCACACGAAGATCAATCTCCATATCCTGAATACTTTCTACTGCTGCCCGGATCTGGCTCTCTATTTCTTCCGTATCAATCTTGAAGTGTACCGGAAGATCCATTTCATTCAGTGCAAGGTTCAGATCCTCCTGCAAGGATTCCTTATTCACCTGAAGATTGACTTTTACAGGCTCTTCTCCGGTTGCAAGACTGCTTAATGCTTCCCGGATCTTGGAAACCAGCTGTTCCTCATTGACTTCCATGTTTACTTTTAGAGCACCTTCAGCCTGATTTCCTGCATTTTCTACTGCTGACCGGATATCTGAAGAAATCTTATCTGTGTTTACATTTACATCAAGGTCAATGGTCGTCTTAGCTGCTTCGGATGCACCCATAATGTTACTCTGTAGGCTCTCCTTCAGCTTTGCTGCAATCGCTACAACCTGCTCCGCTGCACTGTCTGAGATCCCTGTAAGCTGTTCCGCAGTCATGTTCTGGGCTGTTGTTACCTGTCCCACATCCGCCCTTGCCTGATGCAATACATCAAACGCATGGACGATCTGATCCACCTGATTAGTAATGTTATCTGAAAAATGTTCCGGGAAAAGATCACGCATTTCTCCCCACAGGGAATCTATGGATATTCCTTTTGAAGCGTCCCGGACAATCTTGCCGATGTTATTCTGAAGCAGTTCCTTGTAGGTATCTTCACCCATGGCTTTCTTCAGTTCATCAGAAACATAAATCTTCTTATCTTTGAAGTAATTAAAAAAGGCATCATAGCTTCCGGTAGCACCCTCCACGATCTTTGCGTTTTTCATGACCGTGTTTACCATGCTGTCCATACCGGAATAAAAGCCTGATGCTTTCCCAAAATCAAATTCCTTACCATTCCATGTCTTTCCCAAACTGGATATCATCTTGTCCATCTGGGATTGCAGCTTACTGATTACATTTTTGTCCGTAATATTAAAAGATCCGGCAAGCTGCTTAGAGATGCCGGATGTATCAATCTTCGTATCTTTTATACCTTTTTCTATACTGGAAGCCATCTTCTTTGCAGAATCCTGATTCACTTCCACATCAATCTTCAGCTTTCGCTTCTCGTTCAGAAAAGCGTTCAGCTTACTCTCTGCTTCCGCCGTATCTAACTCAGCGGTTACTTTCGCTCTAAAATCATCAGCCATTATCTTACTCCTTATATAATAAGAAGGACTGCCACCGCGGACAGTCCCTCAAGTTTAAATTCATTATTAATAATCATTATAATCCAATCGTGATTAATCAAGAATTTTTATATCAGATCAATCAGGTTGCAAACACATCTCTTTATATCTTCTTTCCTCTCGTAGTGTTCCTGTTCTTCCAGATCTTTTTCCATATCTGCAACATCCAGATCGTAACTCAGTCCATCCAGAATCTTATATAAAGCATACTCGTTGATCTGTTCCGCAAGAACCTTACATACAAGCTTACGGTCAGTCTCTGTAAAGCCATCCCAACGGTTCAACATATCCATAAAAATTTCATCGGTAGCCATCTCAAGATCAAAGTATTTGTCTGCAATTTTATCCATATCCATTAATTTGTTTGTCATAATCGTATTCTCCTTATATTCTTATATAAAATCTGTAAAATTATCAGTTAAAATCTATGTAAAAAAAATCAGTTCTCAGTCCCAAAATCAGGAAAACCTGCTACCGAAAGATTCCTGTATATGCCGTGGAACCTGATTCATCGTCCGTGACCAGAATCCTCCATTACCAAGCAGCCCTCCATCCTCAGCATAGTTATAAATAGTCTGTGTATCTCTTCCAGAAGGAGAATATCTGTGCCCGGTATTCAGCCGGATCTCCCCGGAAGATACAGAACCTCCGCCAGAAAACTCACTCTCAGGAGACATACGCAATGTCCCGGTACGTGTATATCTTCCTTCTGAAGAACTGTAAAACTGATCTGTATTCATAAATAAATCATCCATAGAAGCGTCAATTACTTCTGCTGTAGCTTCCGCAACCTCCTGTTGAAGTGCCAAAACCAAACCACTCCAAGATGTAAATGTGTTACCCATAGTGGCAATACCTCCAATCATATGTAAAAACAAAAACCTGATCCATTATGCTGCATCACCCGGATTAGAACCAGAAATATCTATATTATCCTGATTAATAGGTACAATCGTATCTGAATCCTTCGTATCTGAAGAAGTTGTAATATCTGAAGGACCCGGATCAGCAGAAGAATCCGACACAGGATCAATAACTGAATCAGGATCTGTAATATCTGTAGAAACCATATCTGTAGAAGGATCAGTCAATCCAGAATCAATCAGATCAGGACTAACCGATCCAGAATCTACAATATCTGTATCTGAAGAAAGATCATCTGGCTTGGGATCAACCCTAGGAACAAAAGTATTCTCGGGAACCCCACAGATATAAGCACAAACTTTTTTAACCTCATCCTTATTACAATTATAAATGCCACCTGTAAACTCCTTAACCATTTCTATAAAAATTTCTTTGTAGTCAAGTTCATCATTATTAATATGCTGTCTATAAGTACGAGCAATAATACCCAGCATCTCATTATCAGGTATCCTTCCATCAAATCTAAGATCCAATTTCCGTATATCTTTTTCAATCCATTCTGCTGGCCATTCTGGTGCAACAGGCAAGCGCAAGCGCGCAGCGTTAGCGGAGTTACCAGGAGCGTTAGCGACCATATCAAGCGAAGCGTCCGGAGCGTCAGCGACCTCTACAAGCGAAGCGTCCCTCTGAGCGCCAGCGGTACCTCTAGTACTATTATGATACTTACTATTACTTACTATTACTGGGTGACATTTTTGACCTAGGTTTTGGACATTCTTGTCCGGGGTTTTGGACATTTCTGTCCTAGGTTTTGGACATTTCTGTCCGGGGTCTGACAATTTTTGTCCTAGGTCATTGGTCATTTCTGTCCGCTCTGGACAATCTTGTCCTAGGTCATATTCATCCTCTTCCGTGACAAAAAGTTTCGGATATATCAGTCTTGCTTCCGTATGTGCTCCATTTCTCTTTTCAAACCTTGTAATACATCCTGCACTCTCCAACTCACTCAGATATCTTCTGGTCTGTCGGTCTGTTATGTTCAATATCCTGCAAAAATATGGGGCACCAGCCGTTGTATAACCTCTTTCCTCTGCCAATGCCTGTATCTTTGCGTACAGCATAATAACCTTACCGTTGGTAACTCCAACTTTTTCCAACTTATCAATCAGTTTCTCTTCTACATAAATATAATCGCTCATGGCCTGTATCCTCCAACTTTCTTTTATTCCTTATTATTTTTTTCATGAATCGTTTTTTTCTGTTCCATCTCCCGGTTTGCTTTTCTCTGCTGCCATTTTTCTTTATTCTCGTATCTTTTTTCCAGAATCTTGTCCAGTGCGTCCTGAAATCCCAGTGTCATCTCAAAGACATAGACATCTCGTTCCGGGTTATCCCTGTCTGGTTCCACGGATTTAATCGGGAATCCTTCTTTTCTAAGCTTACAGGCAATTCTTTTGCTCTTAATTGCTGTGCATCTAATCTTCTGTTCTCTCTGATTTTTCATTACTTCTTACCTCTGCTTTCTGATTATTCCTGCGTAGTTTTGACACTTTTGTTCATATCTGCTTTTACCAGATCGAACAGATAATCCTGCATCGTAGTTCCCTTCAGTGCCACAAAAATCTTCAGCTCCTTGTGGAACTCCGGTGATACTTTTAGAATTACATGTTTTCTTTCTGACATTGTCCTCATTCCTCCTTAAACTAAATGAAGTGCCCGGAACAACAGGACACTTCGAATCTTGATAAATATAAATTTTTCTTCTATCCGATTAACACGATAGTAAGATTCAACAATTCCACTTTTCCTCATAAAAAGACGAGTTTACGTCATTGTAGCAGTGTATTATAGTCCTATTTTCTTATGTCAAAGTGAAAAAGTTTTCCTCTCATATAGCATTCATTAATGCACCATCGAAAAAGCCTTATTTTATCAGTGTTTCTTGACGATTTTTGCAACTGACCTACGCGCTTTTTGCGAGCTTCCGGTGACTGCACTACCTGCCATCAGCATCCGTCCCCGTCATGTCCTCCTTCCCATCATCTAATTTCTTAAAGCATGACAAGAATAAATCCTTATCATAATCGTAAAGAAGCTTTAAAATATGTGTTCCGACTCTGCTGTATGTCTTTTTTACTTCCGGTGTAACTCTTTCCCCACATCCCATTGCCAACTTTATTGACTGGCTCATAGTTTTTTGATTCATTTTTCTAATAGATTTCTTCATATCTTTTTGAATTTCTTTTATCTCTTCGACAAGAAGAACATAAGTATCTTTGCTTTTTTTGTAAGGATTCTTTGCTTGCTCAATGCGATTTCTTGTGATAATGGCATTCAACCGTTCAGCATATTCTCTAATTTTCTGAGTATGACGAGATTCCGCCCGACCTTTAACGGGAGCAAAAAACTCTTCTATCGGTATTGTCTTAGTCCTTTTTTTGCTTGATCTTTCTTCCATTTCATCAAAGACACTCACTACGGCATTCATTGGACATATTAACTTCGGATCAATTTGTTCTTCCAAGCGTTTTCTTGCCTCAGCATTTGCAGGTTTCTTAATATACTTCCAGAATGTAGGCTTTGCCAAGCTTCGTGGCCCTCGTCTGCTTTTTACGTTTTCAGCTTCTACCGGAATAGCTCCAAGCGGAACCCAGATTCCATCTTCTTCCTTTTCGTCTGGAAGATATGCTGAATATACTATATACGTTTCTCCATCTTCTATTGTTACAGTTTCTTCTTTCATCTTTACTTCATGAGTTTTGTTGTACTCCAATAACTTTGCTATGTGAGCATTCCATAATTTCTCTGAAACGCTTGCCAGCTCTTGTAAAAGTTGTAAAGCCTGCAATTCTTCTTCGGTAAGATCAGAGATTTTTAACTCTGTATCTTCTTCATCCTCAATATCTTCATCATACTCTTCCAGATCATCCATAAACTCTTCATCTTCAAGTTCTTCTGCAAACTGCTGAAATTCATCCATCTCTTTCATTTTCTCATTCCTCCATATATTTTTACAAACATTTGTTCTTGTTGTGTTGTGTAAGTCATGCTAACATTTATATGCAAATTTGTCAATAGTCAGAAAGTGGTTTTTTTATCACTGTAATAACTGTCTTTTTAACCTTTTGCTATACACTTACCCAAGCAATTTTTCACCCATGTTTTAAGGACTTTTCTTTATCTTTTTGATACAAAAATCCATTGTAATCTTCTCAATGGGAAGTTATCCGTCTAAACCTTAAAATCCATTCTAGCCCCATATACGCGCGTTACAGGCCTATGAAAATTTTTTTAAATTTTTTCAAAAGAATACGTCCATAACATCCACCCCAGCTTCCCTGACACCCACTCCCAACTCACCCTCCGCAACGTCCCAACCTTACCCGTCACAGTGGCCTTCAGAGCATCTGGCAGCCCGTACAGGGCACTCTGTACACTTCTCCGAACAAGTATCCATACAGCACCTCTGATCTGTTTCTAATCGAATACGTGCCTTAGAAGCCTATAGTTCAATCCGATCATAAAGTCACTGAAAAATTCAATCTCAGCCTTTTATATAAGAAACTTCTCTGCTTTCTAACGGTCACGATATGTTGATGCGCCAGTACCAGCCACATAAATTCCAGTCCATGTCAGGCTCTTTCTCCGGTCACAGTGGAATTTTGACGGACCGAGTAACGCTATTACTCTAACTGCTACGCCTTTCCTGAATCAGATCACTCTCCAACCTGCTCCTGATACTCTACTTACCCGGCACATTTGCTTACCCCGATCTGTGGACTGTAGCTCACCTGATAGCTCTGTAATCCATCCTAACTGATCCGGCGGAGAAGTTATCGTCTGACAGAGAACCCGGCTTACAGGACTATAGGACACTCACAGGGCAGCACTTATTTACAGATCAGAAAACACTGCTGCACTCTCAAAATTTTTCTGCTCGTTTTTTTGAATCTAGTTTCTTCCTATATAATGTAATCATTCTGTAAAGTTGGAAGTGCCCCCGGGACGGTTTCCCACAATATATCCGCCAGTTTTCCGGATACTCTTCAGGATCTTCTTGACTTCTTTCTTGAACTCCTTAGCCTTTGGTTTCCGGGACTGCATGAGAACTTCGTAAAGGCCATCTTCGGTAAGGAACCAGTATTCTGTATTGGGGCGGAGGCACCCGCTCATATTTTGAGCGGGTACAAAATATTTAAATTTCTCTTCACTTTCTACAGATTGAAGCATTTTGTCCATCCTATAACTTCCGTCCGGTCTTTTACTGTAATCAATCCACTCTGCAACGTCTCTGGCCAGGAACAGCGGATCTTCCGGTGTACCAAATACACGGATACGCTTCAGCGTAAGTATTATTTACTTTGACTTTTTATAGTGGAGGGATCGGAAGATTATTCCGAACCTATCTATAACTTTATGATTGTTATTTCACACGTACCCCCTAAGAATGTTGGGGGCAACTTCCAACAAAGTCCCAGTAAAGCCTGTTGGAAGATTATTCCGAACAGATTTACCAATTATGCTACACGCCTTTATCGTAGGCGGGTACATACAACCGTCCATAATACTGGTATGATCGGTTTTAAAGGTTGCAAACATTTCTTGCATCCTTTTTCGTTCACCCCGCTCACATTATGGAAAGGGGAGTCCATTCAGTGGACACCCTTTCGGCTTCTGTATGCTTTCAGCTTTATTTTTCAGGTCAGTATAAAAACATACCACATCCGGGCAATACCAGAAATAACAAGCCCTTTCTAAGTTGAAAGCACCCCTGTCACCTGCTGCCCCTCTCCCCCTCCTGCTGATCTGGTTCCGTCTGATCCGGTTCCGGTTCTCTTGCTTCTCTCTGATCTTTCCTGATAAAATCATCTCAGGCAGTCCCATAGCTATAGAATAAAGCGTTTCTGTCCTTCAGTCCGTCCCCCTGTAAAAGCACTGTATTTCCTGCAACTGTAGCCCTAAACACTGATAAACAAGCCTTTTCTTACTCTTCCTTCTATGCTGTGATCTCTGTACCTGCTACCTGATCCTGTACCGGAAAAGCACTTGTTTTCCTGCTGTTCTGTATTGCGTCTATAGTGCTGCTCTATGATGAGTATATCGAACTGTAATGGCTCTGAGATCATCCGGCCTGTACTTGTTCGACTGCATCCGGTAACGTCCGTTCCTGCTCTATCATCTCTCATAAAGTCCTTAACTGTGAGGTACGTCTGATCTGCTACACCTGTGATCTGGTGACCTGTTCCGTTGGCTCTCCTGCTGCCTGTTCCGGTGGCCTGTGTGTGATCTGCTGCAAGCTCTCTGTACCTGCTACAAACAATGTTTGTATCTGGTTCCGGTCTGCTGTCTGCTGTAGCTCTCTGGTTTTTCTTCTTCCTTTGCTTCTCCTGCTGTCTGTTGGCTTCTCTGTTCTCTCTGATCCTCTCAAAGCTCTTTAATCCTTATATGCTATGCTCTTTTAGATATAAGCTTGTGACCTTCTCTATAGCTCTGATCCCTGTGATCTTGTGGCCTGTATTCCTCATACTATCCCTGTGCTTTCTGTGGCTCCTGTGGTTTGTTGTCAACTTTGCCAACTTCGTTATATTCTTAACAGTGAATAGAAACATCTTACAAGCCTTATGCTTTTCTCAGTCTGGAAGTGTAACCTGCTGCCGATCCAAAACCAAACCGGAACACAAACCACACCAGAGATCAGGAACGCAGCCAGACACAACCAAACGGAATACAACGAACTAAAAAAGGAGGATCACTGCTGACCCTCCTGTTTCTATTACTCTGCCGTTATGTAATTAACTGCTTTTTCTGCCTTGCTGCTTGCTGATACTATAAACTTGTTGTCGTTCCTGAGAACCTTCAACCAACTCTGAATATATGCTGCACTGTTACGGAATGTCTTAGGCGTTTCAATTCCTAACATATTCATAAGGGATGCGCTTCCGATCTCTGCAACCAACTCTTCCTTGCTGTAAGTCTCTGATCCGAAAGCTGCAACTGCTCCGGTCTGTAATCTGTTTAATCTGTTCTTGTGTCCGGTGCTGTGTGTCAGCTCATGAAATGTTGTGCTGTAATATTCGTTGATGTTCTTGTACTGCTGTTTCATTGGAACCACAACTCTGTCAAATGACGGGCTGTAATATGCCTGATTGCTTGCACACTCTTCGAAATCAATGTTTTCTCTTTTCACATAATCAGTTATTATTCTGTCCGCTTCTTCGATCGGTTTCACATCTTCAAAAGGTTTCGCTAGTGGCTCAACACCTTCAACCTGTGAAATATGAAATACGTTGTAATATCTCAGCATTGGGATCTTCCTGATCTCTTTTTCTCCGGTGTCTTTGTCTGT
>NZ_WQQD01000022.1:0-401 GCF_018785605.1 Blautia sp. MCC270 | reverse complement strand
GGAGACTGCCAGGGATAACCTGGAGGAAGGCGGGGATGACGTCAAATCATCATGCCCCTTATGATTTGGGCTACACACGTGCTACAATGGCGTAAACAAAGGGAAGCGAACCTGCGAGGGTGGGCAAATCCCAAAAATAACGTCCCAGTTCGGACTGTAGTCTGCAACCCGACTACACGAAGCTGGAATCGCTAGTAATCGCGGATCAGAATGCCGCGGTGAATACGTTCCCGGGTCTTGTACACACCGCCCGTCACACCATGGGAGTCAGTAACGCCCGAAGTCAGTGACCTAACCGCAAGGAAGGAGCTGCCGAAGGCGGGACCGATGACTGGGGTGAAGTCGTAACAAGGTAGCCGTATCGGAAGGTGCGGCTGGATCACCTCCTTTCTAAGGAAAAA
>NZ_WQQD01000021.1:0-24339 GCF_018785605.1 Blautia sp. MCC270 | reverse complement strand
GGGGTTTTACGACGCATTGGATAAACAGTGAGTAAAATACCGGTACCACAATTACGGAAAGGTAGATCACTGCTGCCGGTATCAGAAACGCATATGCACCGAAATCAACTTTCCTTTTTTTCTTATTCCCTCTTTATTACATACAAAAACCTGCGGTTTTTATAAAAGCCGCAGGTTTTTCCCATGTTTTTTTAAACTTTCTAAACTATTTTTTAATTTTCACATGCTTTCTGTGCATACTCTGTCTGCACCAGATTTTCATACGCTGTACGATCCGTCAGCTCACCTGCATCTTCCAGGATATCCTGCAGAAGCTCAAAGCTGTCTTTTTCAAAAATAAGATTTTCTTTCCAGGTATCCTGGTCATAATAACGTTTTACAATGGCAGTAATGGTTTCAAGATCTGTTTCTTTGAACTGCGGTGCGATCACTTCTGCGATTTCCTCCGGCGTATGACTCTGCACATAGTCCATTCCCTTCTGAAGTGCATCGGTAAATTTCTGGATGATCTCAGGATTTTCTTTCATGTAGCTTGCTTTTGCACTGTAGGATGTATATGGTACATAGCCGGATGCCTCTCCGAGAGATGCAACTACATAGCCCGCTCCTTCTTTTTCCAGAATGGTCGCAGATGGTTCGAATTCTACTGTATATGCCGCGGAATCATCACTGGTAAAAGCTGCTGCTGTGGAACCGAAATCAACGCTCTGGTCGATGGTCAGATCCTTTTGCGGATCAATGCCGTTTTTCTTCAGTATATATTCAAATACCATTTCCGGCATTCCGCCCTTACGACCGCCAAGAACCTTCTCTCCTTTTAGATCCTCCCATTTGAAATCAGGCATCTCTTCTCTTGCCACTAGAAAATTCCCCGCACGCTGGGTTAACTGTGCAAAATTTACGACAGGATCCGTGGCGCCCTCCTGATAAGCATAAACAGATGCCTCTGCGCCCATAAATCCAATATCTGCCTCACCGGAAATCACAGCAGTCATCGTTTTATCTGCTCCGAATCCCGTCACCAGCGTCAGATCCAGACCTTTCTCCGCAAAATATCCCTCCTCAATCGCCACATACTGCGGTGCGTAAAAGATTGAATGTGCGACTTCATTCAGTGTAACCTTTGTAAGCTTCTCTTCTGTGCTGTCTTTCTTCGCAGCAAATACTCCCATTGGCAGCGCCGTCACCGCCAGCACAACTGCTGCCGCCAGTGCAATCCATTTTTTATTTTTCATGCGGATACTCCTTTACAGACTTCTTCTGTTAGAGTATGCATAATTAATTAATTGGTGACCAGGGAAACATACAAAGTATCGTAAAACACAGTCTCCATGATTCCTTTTGTTAGGATATGCCCAAAAAACCAACTGCTGATCACGATCAACTTTCCCATCAGTTAAAAAATATGAATTTTATTTAACAACAATTCAATTGTGTTCAATTTCCAATCCTGCTATGATTTAATCACAAAAGCTTTTGAAATTTCAATCAGGAGAGAATTAGGATGAATATTGGAAATGTGATAAAAAAATATAGAAAAGAGTCTGGTTTCACCCAGGAGGAAATGGCAAACCGCTTAGGAGTAACTACTCCAGCGGTGAATAAATGGGAGAACGGGAACTCCAATCCAGATATTGAACTGTTAGCACCAATTGCAAGACTGCTACATATTTCCCTTGATACCCTGTTGTCTTTTCATGAAAATCTGACAGACGTTGAAATTACAGAACTTATTCAGGAAATGGACAAAATGTTTTCAGCAGAAGGTTACGAAAAGACCTATCAATGGGCAGTAAATATCATAAAAGATTACCCTAACTGCAACATGCTTATCTGGCAGGTGGCGGTGATGCTTGACTCGCGAAGAATCATAGGTCAGTGTGAGCATCCCGATAAGTACGACGAACAGATTAATTCCTGGTACGAAATGGCACTAAATGACAAGGACGAAAAAATCCAGCACCATGCGGCAGATTCTCTGTTCGGATTCTACTTGCGAAAAGGGAATTATGAAATGGCAGAAAAATATCTGAACTATTTTTCCGACTATGATCCCATGAAAAAACTAAGACTTGGGCAATTATACATGGAACAGGAAAAAACAGAAGAAGCATATGAAAAACTGGAAAATATAATTCTTTCAGAGTATACTACTTTGAATCTTGCCTTTGGCATGATGATCACAAAAGCTCTTGACAATAAAGATCATAAATCCGCAAGATTCCTGGCCGAGAAAATGTATGCATTAGCAGGTATTTTTGAGATGGGAAAATACAATGAATGTGCAACCATGTTTAATGTTGTGGTGGCAGAACAAAATGTAGAAGATACTTTTAAGGTAATAAAACAACTGCTGGAGAATGTCGATACAATCTGTGATTTTCAGAAATCAAGATTATATAAACATATAAAATTCCAAGATGTAGAAAATCCATATGCTGAAGAAATGAAAAAAGAACTGATTGCAGGCTTCCAAAATGAAGAAGACTTTGCTTATATGAAAGGCTATAAACCCTGGAAAAAATTATTAGCAAAGTATTGATCCTGCTTATGTTTATTGCAAAATAAAAAACCTATTCATTCGCAATAGATCACATTTATAGATGAAAGAGATGCAGGCGTCGCGGCTCCTGCATCTCTTTTAACCCATAGGGTGCGTGATTGCAACGAAATTTACCACCTCAATGGATGATAAATTGCAATATATTTCAAAAATAAAAGAAGAACGTAATAAGGCACAGGACGAACTTGCTGAACTAAGGAAAATTCTTGAATTGTCAGATGATATTTCTTTGACAGAACACATTACAAAGATAAAAATAAATATTGACAAGGAGTAATTGAACCAGTATTATATAAGTACAAAGAAGTCTTTTTCCGGAGTGAGAAAGATATTATTACTTATTCAAAGGAAAGGGGCTCTGGACGAGTTCCTTTTTACATTTCATAAAATTTGATTTTATAACATATACTATGAACACAAAGTAGCTCTGGATAGGATATTCGGAGTTGTAAAACGGCGGAAATATCATTGCTGGTATTTCCGCCACTTCTTTTATAGATTATTCGCACTATTCAATCCATCCACTCAATTACGCAAAATCAAATCGTCTCATAATTTACATTAATATATGTACGCCACCCCCAAAATATGATAAGGTGAAGCAAATAGAATTTTTCAGGAGGTTATTAACAGTTAAATATAAATTATAAAATTATAAAATCATATAAGTACATGTTGAGTTTTATAAGATATTAGAGCAGAATATTATTGAAAGGAGTTGATGCTTTGAGTAAATATTATTCTATACATGAATTTTCAAAAATTATAAGCGTATCCGCCCAGACATTACGAAATTGGGATGCCAATGGAAAACTTCATCCGCATCATACTACAGTAAACGGCTATAGATATTATTCTGACGAGCAACTCAACCAGGTAATAAATGTAAAGCCTAAAAATCGCATTACAATTGGATATTGTCGCGTTTCCAGCCATAAACAGAAAGATGATCTGGAACGACAGATTGATAATGTTAAGACATATCTTCTGGCAAAAGGACAGCCATTTGAGATAATAAGTGATATCTGTTCCGGAATTAATTATAAGAAAAAAAGGACTCCAGGAATTGATCAGGCGAATATCTCAAAATCAGGTTGAAAAGGTTGTTGTTTTATATAAAGATCGGCTATTGCGATTTGGTTTTGAATTGATAGAATATATCGCTTCGCTTTATAATTGTGAGATTGAGATTATTGATAATACTGAAAAATCCGAACAGCAGGAACTTGTTGAAGATCTGGTTCAGATGATCACAGTATTCAGTTGCAAATTACAAGGAAAACGAGCGAATAAAGCCAAGAAACTTATCCGGGAATTGATACAGGAGAAAGTAGATGGTAAAAGCCATAAAAGTAATGTTAATACCAAATAATATACAGAAAACTAAGATGTTTCAGTACGCAGGTGCTTCAAGATTTGCTTATAACTGGGCTTTGGCAAGGGAAATAGAAAACTATGAAAAAGGCGGAAAATTCATTTCAGATGCAGAACTCAGAAAAGAATTTACAAAGCTTAGACATTCTGATGAATACGCATGGTTATTGAGTATTTCAAATAATGTAACCAAACAGGCGATCAAAGATGCCTGCACCGCTTATAAGAACTTTTTCAAAGGTTTGCAGAAATTCCCAAGATTCAAGCCAAAAAAGAGATCAATACCGAAGTTCTATCAGGATAATATTAAGATACAATTCAGCAATACTCATGTTAAGTTTGAAGGATTTTCTTCGAGCAGGAAAAGAAATAAACAAAAACTAAATTGGGTAAGACTTGCAGAGCATGGTCGTATTCCTACAGATGCTAAATACATGAATCCGAGAATATCTTTTGATGGGTTGAACTGGTGGATCAGCGTATGTGTGGAATTTCCTGATTGCATAGAAAAACTTAATGATGATGGGATTGGTATAGATCTAGGAATCAAAGATCTGGCTATTTGCTCTGATGGAGCTAAGTATAAGAACATCAATAAAAGTCAGAAAGTAAAGAAACTAGAAAAACAGAAACGCAGATTACAGCGTAGTATCTCTCGCTCTTACGAGAAAAATAAGAAAGGAGAAAGTTACTGCAAAACAAATAATGTAATCAAAAAGGAAAAACTTTTATTAAAACGAAATCACAGATTAACAAATATCCGTAAGAACTATTTGAATCAGACTACATCTGAAATTGTAAGTCGAAAACCAAGATTTATTTGTATTGAAGATTTGAATGTTAGTGGAATGATGAAAAATAGACATTTATCAAAAGCAGTTCAGAATCAGGGGTTTTTTGAGTTTAGAAAGCAGCTTGAATACAAGTGCAGCGATAAAGGGATCCAGCTTATTGTGGCTGATCGGTTTTATCCATCATCAAAGCTTTGCAGTTGCTGTGGAAACATTAAAAAAGACTTGAAATTATCTGACAGAATTTATAAATGTGATTGTGGAAATGTCATTGATAGAGATTTTCAGGCATCTATAAATCTCAAGGCTTATGGAGAAAGATTTGCAAGCTAACACTAAAACGTTAGTGCAAATATGTACGGGTACGTTAATCCGGAATTTACGCCTATGGAGAGTACAAGAACTTGTGAGTAGATAGATATTTATATCATCAAAAGCATACTCGTTGAAGTAGGAATGAAACATAGAAGTTTATAACTTTTTATAAGTTTTCAGTAACGGAGCATTCATATGAAATACGACTTCACTTCCATCATTGACCGGCATGGCAGAGATTCCATTGCAGTAGACGGCCTGAAGGGCGATGGTTTCTCTCCTGCCCCGCCGAAGGAGGGCTTCGATGCCATCCCGATGTGGGTAGCAGACATGAACTTTCCTACTGTACCTACCATACAGCAGGCGATCATCGAACGGGCCAGTCACCCGGCCTTCGGTTACTTCGAAGCCCCGCCGGAATATTATAAAGCCATCATCCGCTGGCAGGAAACACGCCACGGTGTCACCGGTCTGAAGCCCAGGCACATTGGCTACGAAAATGGCGTTCTGGGCGGAGTTATCAGTGCACTGAACTGCATCTGCTCCCGCGGTGATAACGTCCTGGTCCACAGCCCGACATACATAGGCTTCACCTCAAGCCTGAAAAACAACGGCTACGAGGCCGTACATTCTCCGCTGGTAAGGGATGAAAACGGCATATGGAGAATGGATTATGCAGACATGGAAAAACAACTCCGTGAAAAGAAGATCCACGCTGCCATTCTCTGCAATCCACACAATCCCTGCGGACGCGTGTGGGAACGCCGGGAGCTGGAAAAAGCCATGGAGCTGTACCGAAAATATGATGTCTACGTCATCTCAGACGAGATCTGGTCTGACCTCATCCTGAATGGCCATAAGCATATCCCCAGCCAGTCCGTCAGCGAAGATGCCCGCCAGCGTACAGCGGCCTTCTACGCTCCATCCAAAACCTTTAATCTGGCAGGACTTGTTGGCAGCTATCACATTGTATACAACAGCTGGTGGCGGGATCGTATTTTGAAGGAGTCCAGTCTGAGCCATTATAATATGATGAATGTTCTGTCCATGCACGCTCTGCTTGGCGCTTATCAGCCTGAAGGCTATGAATGGACCGATGAACTATGCGAAGTACTAAGCGGAAATGTAAGCTTTGCCTGTGATTACATTGACCGGCACTTTAAGGGTGTCAACGTTTCCAGACCGGAAGGCACCTACATGCTCTTTGCCGACTGCACCGGCTGGTGTACTGCCCATGGCAAAACAATCGAAGATGTGGAAAAAGCCTGCTGGGATGTCGGCGTTGCCGTCCAGGACGGCAGGATGTTTTTCGGTCCCTGTCACCTGAGAATGAATCTGGCCTCACCCCGTTCCCGCATAGAAGAAGCCTTCCGCCGAATGGATCGGTACGTCTTCAACAGGTAAAAATCCACTCTGCCATTCATTACAATCTATGCTATAATAGAGCTCATAACATCAGCGTTCCATCCTGTCACTTTCCGGAACGCTGTAAACAGGAGGAAATCAATATGGATATTAAAGAGGAAATCCACGCATTATCAGAAGAAATGCTCACAAATCTTGGCAGACTGGTTGCCATTGACTCCCAGCTCGGTACCCCTTCCGAGGGAAAGCCATTTGGTGAGGGTCCTGCAAAAGCCCTGGAAGAGGGACTGAAGATTGCCGAAGAGCTTGGCTTTAAAACCGTAAACCTGAATAACTACTGCGGTTATGCCGAAATGGGTGAGGGCGATGAGATCGTCGGCATCGCCGGTCATCTGGATATCGTTCCTGTAGGCGGAGACTGGACCTACGATCCGTTCCGCCTTACCCGTGAAGACGATCATGTATACGGCCGCGGGACCACTGATGACAAAGGCCCTATCCTGGAAGCGCTCTATGCCATGAAGCTTCTCCGCGACCACGGCGTGAAGCTGAACAAAAGAGTCCGCCTGATCATGGGCTGCAACGAGGAAACAGGTTCCAGATGTATGGATCACTACAATCAGGTAGCAGAAGAGCTTTCCTGCGGTTTCACACCGGATGCCAGCTTCCCGTGTATCCACGGTGAAAAAGGTCAGCTTGCCATGATCGCCTGCTCAAAAAACACCCGGATCATCTCCATGAACGGCGGTTTTGTATCCAATGCAATGTGTGACACCTGTACAACCGTTGTTCCCGATGAGGACGGTCTGAAGGAAAAGCTGGAATCCGCACTTTCCCGGACGAAGCTCCAGGAATATAAGGTAACCGAAGAAAATGGTGAGCTCACCATCTACGCCAAAGGTATTCCGGCTCATGCCAGCACTCCCCATCTCGGTGTCAATGCTGCAGGAGTAACCTTTGAATGTCTGGCAAAAGCAGGCTTTGAAGATGACTTTGTGGAATTCTATAACTCCCATATCGGCACTGCATGTGACGGCTCCGGCATTGGTCTGAAATTTGCAGATGAATACGGCGATCTGACGTTATGCAACGGAATCGTAAAAACAGAAAACGGTGTCATTTCCTGTACCATCGATATCCGTGTTCCGGTAACTCTTAATGAGACCGATATCCGCAAAATGTGCCAGGACAGACTGGAAGATAAAAACGGTCGTATTGAGATCATAAAGGTTGTTGCTCCGTTATTCTTCCCAAGAGAATCTCCGCTGGTAAATGCTCTTTACAAAGCTTACACAGATGTGACCGGCGATACCGAACACAAACCAATGGTCATCGGAGGCGGCACTTACGCAAAATCCCTCAAAAACATCATAGCCTTCGGACCTGAAAAAGAGGGAATTGACTACCGTATCCACGGAGCCGATGAATTTATCCTGGTCTCCGGCATGGAAGAAGCAGTACTGATCTATATGGAAGCGATCAAAAATATGCTTGCGATCTGAAATCAGGAGGATAAGAAATCATGAGTACAAAAGCTGAACACGCTACAAAATTACACGAGAATGGCTGTAACTGTGCACAGGCAGTTGCCTGTTCTTTCTGCCAGGAATTTGGCATCGATGAAAACGAGATGTTCCGTATTGCCGAGGGCTTCGGCCTTGGAATGGGTGTTATGGAAATGTGCGGTGCTCTTTCCGGTATGGCTATGATCATCGGACTTTCCAACAGCCGCGGAAATACCGAAGAAGGTTCCGGCTCCAAAGGTGACACTTACAAAAAGCTCCGCACCTATATCCAGAAATTCAAAGAAAAAAACGGTTCCTGTATCTGCCGTGAATTAAAAGGTGTAGAGACAGGCAAGGTTCTCTGCAGCTGCCCGCAGTGTATCACCGATGCGGTTGCTCTTACAGAAGAATATCTTGCGGAAAACAGATAATCTCATAAAATAAAACAGCAGAATTGTATATTCCCTGTAATCCCGGGACATACAGCTCTGCTGTTTTCTGTTTCTATTCGCTTTTCACTGTCAGATCCTTCACCCATCTGTATTTCTTATAATTCAGGTACACAGCCGGGATCTTTACAACTTCATCCAGACTGATGAGCTTTCTGGCAAAAATGCCGGCGCTCTTTTATTTTCCATTTATTTTTGCCCACGCCTCTTCGTCAAACTTACGGTCTTTCACGCTTTTCTATTTCATCTCAATCTTAAACAGTCTGGCCGCTTTTTCCTGTGGCATCTTCACTACAAGATTTCCATTTTCGATCTTATATCCGCACATCTCTTCCTTCGGATAGATCACGGATACTCTGCGGACCTGCTCTGCATTTTCCAGCGGGATCACTGCTTCTGTTGTTCTCGGTGTCCATACCGAAAGATAGGTATTCTTCTCTGCTTTCACTCCGTAAGCAAGAACTTCAGATTTCAGAGTTCCAAAACCAAGCGGGAAGAACGGCACGCCGTCACGGACTTCCTCACGGATCTCCTTATACAGGGAGATTCCCTCCTTCATACGGTTCATGGAATTTTCGCCCAGCTTCCATACCATACCGCTGATATATGGGCGGAGAAGCATACCATTTACTACATTGTAGATCACATGCTCTTCTTCATCCTCATACGGATATACCCACATACCACCCTGCTCCGGAGTTACCGCACTGGCTACATTGGCAGCGATATTGGCATTGTAGAGATAATCTGTCTGATCACTGGTAGACTGCAGGCTTAAGATCTTCAGCATACCATAATCCATACGCTGTCCGCCGGAACCGCAGTTCTCCACAACAAGCTCCGGATGATCCCGGAAGATTTCCTCATACCACTGGTGAAGACATTCATAATGCTCACGGATGGCATCTGCACAGCTGTCACTGTTCAGATCACTTCCATATCCCATGGTTACGTTATAGTCCACTTTAAAGTACTCTACACCGTAATCATTGATCAGCCTGTCTACTACATCACGGCAATATTTCCGTACCTCCGGATTGCGGAAATCCAGCATATAGCGTTTATTGTCAATGTGGCGTTTTCCATGACGGCAGACAAACCAGTCATCCGGAAGCTTGTTTGCCAGCTCGCAGGCAACTCCCATAACCTCGATTTCCAGCCAGAGTCCCATTTTCAGGCCTTTACTGTGTGCATGATCGCAGACTTCTTTCAGACCATTGGGGAATCTTCCGGATGCTTCTTTCCATTCCCCGACACGGTCCCACCAGAATCCGTCGTCATACCAGCCTGCATCCAGGCAGTAATATTCGCATCCGAGCTCTGCTGCCTTGTCAATGATGGAAAGCTCCCGCTCCGTTGTAGGGTCTCCCATCAGGCAATTCATGTAATCATTAAACACCACGTTCAGCTTCTCATCGTCCGTATTCGGTCTGCGTACTTTTCTCCGATATCTGGTCAGTGCCGCTGCTGCCGGATTCAGGCCACCTTTTACAACCGCTGCCCCTGCCGGAACGGTTGTAAAGCTTTCTCCCGGTTTCAGATTCTTATACCAGCCATGCTCCTGCTCTGTGGCGCCGCTTAAGGCAAGATACAGATTTCCGCCCTGTGCAGAGCCATATTCTGCCAGCCACTGTCCGGAGCTTTCAATCTGGAAAATATACGTCTCCCCTGTTTCTCTGTCCTCGGCAATTCCCATGGGAAGATACTCACAGGTAGACCAGGTGCCCTTTCCACTGTAACAATAACGGTTCAGGCCATATCCCTGATGATTGAAGCCATCTACGACCATTCCGTTTAAATTCAGCGTTTCTGCATCGTATTTCTGCCACTGTGCCTCACAGCACCAGCTGTTAAACGGCACATAGATATCTGTTTTTTTATAATAAGGCTTCTCGCCGCCTCTGGAAATTCCCTGATACATAAAAGAAGAAACATAGGTCAGCCCCTGATCCTCGCTTCCCTCGTTGATGATCTCTGTCCAGGTCTGTACTGCCGGCACTCCGTCAAACAGGCGCATATGATATACTGCCTTCAGCTTTTCCGGGGAAATCATTACGATCTCCAGCTCTTTTCCGCCGGCCTGTGCCTTCAGCTCATGGTTCTCATAAACAAAATCCACAGAGGACTGATTGATGTTGTTTTTGTAGGCATGCATGTTTAAGCTTCCTGTGCCGCTTCTGTGGATCTCAACAGCCGGATAACAAATATCCTCCTTCGGCTCCATGACTGCTTTTTTTACTTCCTGTGAAGAAAAATCTGCCAGCTCTACCACGCCATTTTCCCGGATACGAAACTGGATATCCAGGCCATTCTCATGTAATTCGATCATTTTCATGTTTTCATTTTTATAGCTCATAGAAAATACCCTCCATTTTTCTGATTCTGATCACAGTATAATATCTGTTTTTTTATAAGGTGACAGGTATCATCCCCTGAATGTAAAAATGCAATATATTGTCGTATTTATTTTTGCGTGATATACTGTTTGCTGACAGTAAAGAGTACAGTCAGTCAGACATGTAGGGCGATTTAATCGAATATCTGCATCTGTCCGACTCGCAATTTACAGCTGAAATATTTACATTCCGCTTCGCAGTATACTCAGGAGGTTTTTCATGCCAGATATTTTCCAGGACTCTTCCCGATATTTCCATATTTCTGCTTTTTATGCTCTCTCCCTGCCTTATTATCATATGGAGCATCACACACATTCCAGCTATGAGATCATGTATATCACCTCCGGTTCCTGCCGGGTTTTCTGCCTGGATGGCACACAGGACACGGAATTCCCACTGAAATCCGGGCAATTTATCTTTATCCGGCCGGATGTACCTCACAGGCTGGAGATTCCGGATGGTTTTCCCTGCTCGATCCTGAATCTGGAATTTTCCCTTACTCCCGAAAAAAGTCCGGTTGCTCTGGAGCTTCTCCTGAAAAAGGATCCCGGATTTTCCCGGTTCTGGAATTTTATGGAAGCCTCCCAGGGCTTTTGCTCCGGCGCGGATTCCCGCAGCTTCGGATACAGCCTGAAGGATCTGCTCACCTTTTTACAACAAAATTCCGGTCAGATACAAAAGGAAGAATTTCTCTTCTTTCTTCTTTTCAGCCGCATGCTTACAGAGCTTGCATTCTGCGCCCGCTCCAGCCGGAGCACCCAGGGAATCGTCTATCTGAAAAAAGCGCTCCGCTATATTGACGAGCATTATCTGGAAGACATTGATATTCCTGCCATCTCCGCATATGCAGGGATCAACAAATCCTACCTGCAGGCGCTCTTTACAGAAAAAAACGGCTGCACCATCAATACCTATATCAACCGCAAGCGTATGGAACAGGCCTCCTTTCTTCTGTGCAACAGTACTCTGCACATTACGGATATTGCCTTTTCTTCCGGATACAACAGCCGGCAGCATTTTGCACATACCTTCGAAAAATTTTATCATATGAGCCCCTCCAGGTACCGAAGCCTTCATACCCGGCCTCTCCGTTCGGATACCCAAAAGAAACGCTATCATATGACTGACGGACTGATGTTGGAAAGCGAACCCTTTCCTCAGGAATAAAACTTACTTCATACACCTACACCTTCAGGCTGATACCTGCGATCCACGTCTGAGCAGCCTAAAAAAGCCGGCCAGGTACGAAGCTCTTATCTCTTCGATAACCTGGCCGGCTTTTTATATTTATTGTCAAGCGGATATTCGCAATCCTACAGGGGACTACTTGATTCGGTTAAAAATTTTCTATGGAAGCAGATTCTGCATACTCTTCAGGCTGATCGCCAGTGTGGAGGTATTATGCAGAAGTGCGGATGAAGTCGGCTGCAGGATACCTGCAACGCCACAGGCGATAAGACCTGCGTTAAAGGTAATAATAAAACGGTAATTGCGTCTAATACGCTTCATCAGTGCATTGCTGATCTCTTTCAGAACAACCAGCTCCTGAAGATCATCTGCACCTACAGTAATATCTGCGATCTCCCGGGCAATTTCAGCACCATCACTGATGGCGATACCGACATTGGCTGCGGAAAGTGCCGGAGAATCATTGATTCCGTCACCTACCATGATAACCTTTCTTCCGGCTGCCTTTTCTTTTTCGATGAAGTTGGCCTTATCCTCCGGAAGTACCTCGGAATAATATTCGTCCACTCCCACACGTCTGGCAATGGCTGCTGCTGTACGCTCACTGTCCCCTGTCATCATAACGATCTTGGAAATCCCTGCCCCGCGCAGTGCTTCTACAGAAGCTTTCGCCTCCTCACGAAGAGGATCTTCAATACAGATCACGGCTGCAAGACGTCCGTCAATGGCAAGATACAGATGGGAATACTCTTCCGGAATATTGTCGAATTTCTCCTTGCCATCCTCCGGGATCAGACATTTCTCATCTTCAAATACAAAGTGATAGCTTCCGATCACGGCCTTATGGTCTTCGATCGTAGTGGAAATTCCATGCGCTACTACATATTCAACCTTTGAATGCATCTCCTCATGGGCCAGATGCTTCTTCCTGGCAGCACTGACAACAGCCTTAGCCATGGAGTGTGGGAAATGCTCTTCCATACATGCGGCGATACGCAGCATCTCCTCCGGATCATTGTTGTCAAAAGGAACCACATCCACAACGGTTGGCTTCGCCTTTGTCAGAGTTCCTGTCTTATCAAATACGATGGTATCTGCCTCAGCCATTGCTTCCAGATATTTACCGCCCTTAACTGTAGCCTTATGTGTACCGGCCTCACGGATCGCAGACAATACAGAGATCGGCATTGCAAGCTTAAGCGCGCAGGAGAAATCCACCATCAGGATCGCAAGGGCCTTGGTGGCATTTCTGGTAAGGAGATATGTAAGTGCTGTTCCTCCAAGAGTATAGGGAACCAGCTTATCTGCCAGATGCTCTGCCTTTCCCTCCAAAGAAGATTTCAGCTTCTCAGACTCCTCGATCATGGTAACGATCTTGTCATAGCGGCTGGAACCACCTACCGTCTTTACGCGGATGGTGATCTCACCTTCTTCCACAACAGTGCCTGCATAGGCAACGCTGCCCTCTTTCTTGCATACAGGTACAGACTCACCGGTAAGAGAAGCCTGGTTGACCATAGCCTCTCCATCTGTAACACTTCCGTCAAAAGGAATTACGGTACCCATACGTACAACAACATCATCTCCCGGCTGGACCTCTCCGGACTCTACCAGGATCTCCTGATCCTCTCTCTTCAGCCATACCCTGCCAACATTCAAGGACATGGTTCTTGCAAGATCACCTACGGATTTCTTATGCGTCCACTCTTCCAGGATCTCTCCGATCCCAAGCAGGAACATGATGGAGCCTGCAGTACCAAAGTCCTGACGTAATACAGACACTCCAATTGCAGTGGCATCCAGGACCGGCACCTCGATCTTACGGTGAAGAAGTGTATCGATTCCCTTCCAGATATATTTCAGGGAAGTAGCTGTTGTATAAATGGCATTCAGCGGATATGGCAGAAAAAGCCTTCTTCCGTAATGGCAGATCACCTTGGAGATCAGCTTCTCCTGATATTCTGCATTCAGTGCTCTCCCTGAGCTCTGCAGCACCTGTGAAGGAACCTCTACATCCTGATAATGAAATTCGCTGATACCACGGATAACCGCAGCTCTGCTACCCCGATAATTTACAACTGCGTCACAGGTTCTCTCGTATACCTTGGCAGAAGCCACTCCATCAAGATTCTCGAGATAATACAACAGCGTATCTGCCTGCCCGTAGCTCATCCTCTTCTGAGCAAGATGGATACGAAGCCGGCCTCTTGTCTCATGTTTGATATAAAATTTCACGGAAAATCGCCTCTTTACTCAGCTGTCTCTTCTGCTGCTTCTTCTGTCTCTTCTGCTGTTTCTTTGAATGCATCCTCATCTGCAGTTTCCTCTGCTTCTGTCTCAACATCCTCTACAGCCTCTTCAGCTGCTGCTCTTTCCTCATTGATCTCCTTAGCTTCAGCATAAATGTCTTCAGCATTCTCCTGAAGATTCGTAGCTGTTTTCATGATGCAGTCCTTAGCTCTTAAAACGGCTGCTGTGCATCCTGTGTAAAGCTTCTTCGCATCCTTGCTTGTGAGGATCTTGATTCCTGCTGTACCGAAAAGAACGCCTGCTGCAAAAAGTCCTGATTTCTTGAATTTAAAGTCTGCCATAATAATTTCCTCCTGATATATGATTTTTATTTTTTTCTGATTCCCGGTGAGGATTTTTCATGTCCGCCCCGATATTTTCATTATTATAAAATGTCTGTAAAAAAAAGTCCAGTGTTTTTTGTGTGAATTCAACACAATTCGTTAAATTTTCAGTTATTTTTACCTAACAGTTAATTTTTACTAATAGTTTAATCTATCTAATTCTTAGTCTGTACAAACCTCTTCTTTCCTATTATATTGTGCCATAGCTTTTCCATACTCACCCGACCTCATGAACAGGCAGCAGCGCCAGGGTACGGATATTCTGTTCACTGATCTCCCCGCAGGCCCGAAGTCCTGCAAGGATCACTTCATTAAGCTTCTGTCCGGACAGATGGCATATCGTATCATCATCCAGTTCTACTGTGCAGACGCCTTTTGTGCTGCATGCCACGCGATACATATTCTTTCGACTGATAGCACCGATGGATTCCAGCGTATTGACCATACGGTATACTGTAGCTACACCGATCTTCGGATCCAGTGCGGAAGCCCTGTAATAGATTTCCTTACAACAGGAGCACTCTCCCTCCAGGATAATGTCCAGAAGAATCTTTCTCTGTCTGGTGATGCGGAGCCCCTTCTCCTTCAGTTTCTCTATAATAAGATCCCTCTGCATCTCTGTATGTCGGTAGCATCCTGTTTTTTTCTCTTCTGTTTCGGCTTCTGCAATATGCATTCTGATCCCTCCTTTATTGAGAAAACTTTTCTTTTATCTAATAAGTTAGTATACTCCAACTTAGGTTAGTTGTAAATAACTCGTTTGAACTTTTTTTACATATTGAGGATTCTGCCTGAATACCGTATAATGTTTCGTGAACCTGTACATAGGAAACCGTCGTTTTGACAAAATGACGAAAAATCCCCTTTCGTTTTTTCGTCAGAATGACAAGAAACTGCCGGAAACTTTGTAAGATTCAGCTCTAGCCCTTTTCTCTCATTTTCGATATACTGTTAACCAGCAAAGGAAATTACGTAAAACAATATATTAATTTTGGAGGGAAACAACAATGGCAAGTTTATCATTATCTCACATTAGTAAAACTTATCCGAACGGCTTCCAGGCAGTTAAAGATTTCAACCTGGAGATCGAAGACAAAGAATTCATCATCTTCGTAGGACCATCCGGATGTGGAAAATCTACAACACTTCGTATGATCGCAGGTCTTGAGGAGATCAGCGGTGGTACACTTAAGATCGGTGACAAAGTCATGAACGATGTTGAGCCTAAGGACCGTGATATCGCAATGGTATTCCAGAACTACGCTCTGTATCCTCATATGACAGTTTATGATAACATGGCATTCGGACTTAAACTTCGTAAAGTTCCGAAGGACCAGATCGACAAGGCTGTTCGTGAAGCAGCAAGAATCCTTGACCTTGACAAGCTTCTTGATCGTAAACCGAAGGCTCTTTCCGGTGGTCAGAGACAGCGAGTTGCTATGGGACGTGCTATCGTTCGTAATCCTAAGGTATTCCTTATGGATGAGCCTCTTTCCAACCTGGATGCTAAGCTTCGTGTACAGATGCGTATCGAGATCTCCAAGATCCATCAGAGACTTGGTGCTACCATCATCTATGTAACACATGACCAGACAGAGGCTATGACACTTGGTACCAGAATCGTTGTTATGAAAGACGGTGTTGTTCAGCAGGTTGATACACCACAGAACCTGTATCAGAAACCAGGCAACCTCTTCGTTGCAGGATTCATGGGATCTCCGCAGATGAACTTCCTTGATGCTGTTATCTCCGAAAAAGGCGGCAATGTAATTGCTACGATCGGTGGTGAGCATGAGGTTATCGTTCCGGCAGCTAAAGCTAAAGTCCTGAAAGACAAAGGCTATGTTGGAAAGAAAGTTGTTCTTGGTATCCGTCCTGAGGATATCCATGATTCTCAGATGTTCCTTGAGACATCTCCAAGCAAACCAATGAACTCCGTAGTTAAAGTTTACGAGCTTCTTGGTGCTGAAGTATTCCTGTACTTCGATGTTGACGGAACTCAGGTTACAGCACGAGTTGATCCTCGTACAACAGCTAAGACCGGTGATCCGATCAGATTTGCATTCGATATGGAGAAAGCTCACTTCTTCGACAAAGAGACAGAGCTTACTATCACAAACTAATTCTCGTCGAATCATAAAAACAGAATGTAACCCCGGGGGATATGATTTCCCGGGGTTTCTTTTTATTTCACTAGTTTTATTTCACATCAGAAAGGACGCTTTTTATGAAAATACAGCAAACAATTCAAAAATGTCTGGATGACTGGAACCGGATCAGCGGTCTTGATTTCTGTATTCTGGATGAAAATGACCAGATATACATTTCCACAGGGGACCGTCGACTTCCTTCTTCTGAAAAGCTTGCTCAGTTCCGGGAGGATCCTGCCTTATGCATCTCCAACCGCAGCTGCAGTCTGTACAAGCTGAACAACATACCTCAGAGCAATATGCTTCTGATCGTATGGGGCTCCGGAGAGCAGGCTTCTACCATCGGAGAGCTTGCTGTCTGCCAGGTAGAAAGTCTCCTCACTGCCTATACGGAAAAAACAGACAAGAACTCCTTTATGCAAAATCTTCTCCTGGACCGTTATTCCCAGGTAGAAGCTTTTAACAAGGCTGCCCGTCTTCATATTACACCTTCTGCCCGCCGTGCGGTATTTCTTGTGGAAACCAAGCAGCACAAGGACGAAAATGCCCTGGCTACCATCCGCAACATCTTTTCTGCCCGTACACGGGATTTTATCACTGCACTGGATGATTCCGGCATCATCGTAGTACGTGAGCTTCAGAGCACCGAAAGCTACGAAGAGCTGGATGGTATCGCCTGCATGCTGGTGGATATGCTCAATACAGAGGCCATGACCTCTGCCTGGGTTTCCTACAGCAATGTTGCAGATGATATCATGGAGCTTTCCGATGCCTACAAGGAAGCCCGCACTGCTCTCGAGGTCGGCAAGATCTTTTATGCTGACAAAAACGTTTTCGGTTACAACCGTCTGGGCATCGGACGTCTGATCTATCAGCTTCCCACTCAGGTCTGCAACATGTTTGTAGGCGAGATCTTCGGAGAAGAATCCCTGGAATCTATTGACGACGAAACCCTCAATATCATCCGGACCTTCTTTGAAAATAACCTGAACCTTTCTGAAACCTCCAGACAGCTCTATGTGCACCGGAATACTCTGGTGTACCGTTTTGAAAAGCTACAGAAGCGGTTTGGCCTGGATATCCGTACCTTTGAGGATGCACTGGCCTTCAAGCTTGCCATGATGGTGTCCGATTACATCACCTATTCCGGAAATCATGGAAAATAGATTCTGCTCGTAAAAATCCATCAAAAATGCAGGAACACAAAAAATCCCCGGAAACAGCAGATAATGTCTGTTTCCGGGGGTTCTTTATTTCAGCAGCATCAGATGCTCCGGTGGAAGATACAGATATTCCGGAAAATCTTTATCCGGATCCTCCGTAAAGCTGTTTTTGGGACGCATCCACCATAATCCGGCAGCATTCTCTTCCGCTTTGTTTCGGATCATATACTGATGTTCAAATGTAGTTTCTATGTATTGGTCTACCCGTACTGCCATACAATTCTCACCCGGCTTTGATTCCGGGCGGATCCAGTGGCCGCGGATCCCTACGTAAGTAATGTCCTCATCTACATTTTCTTCGGTATGGAGCTTCATTTTCCAGTCCGCCGCATAGATCTCGTGCGGTCCCAGCCTCTCCGCTCTGGAAAAATTCTTACAGCCGGTAAGCTTTGCTGCCTCCAGAAGTCCCGGTCTCTCAAACAGCTGCTTTGTCTCCCCGGTCACAAGGATCCTGCCTTCATGTACAATGGAAAGCTCCCTGCAGAATTTATAGGCCTCATCTCTGCTGTGTGTCACAAGGATCATATCTCCCGGATAGTCCTTGAGGAAATCCTGCATCTCCCGCTGGAGCACATCCTTCAGGTAACCGTCCAGTGCGGAAAACGGCTCATCCAGAAGAATAGCTTCCGGCTCTCCGATCATCATTCTGGCCAGTGCCACTCTCTGCTGCTGTCCGCCGGAAAGCTGTGAGGGCAGGCGCTTCTCCAGCCCCTCCAGATGATATCGCCGGATCAGATCTGCCACTTTTTCTCTGGCGGAGGATTTTTCCCCACGATAACCGCAGCGGATGTTCTGTTCCACTGTCATGGTTGGGAACAGCGCATAATTCTGAAACAGATATCCGATCCGTCGCTTCTGCGGTTTCAAATTGATCCCTTTTTCAGAATCAAACACTGTTTTTCCATTGATAACGATCCTTCCCTTATCCGGTGTTTCGATTCCTGCAATACAGCGTAAGGTCATGCTTTTTCCGCTGCCGGAAGCACCAAGAAGCCCAATGGCTGCCGAACTGCCTTCAAAATCTACCTTCAGGGAAAAATCACGGAAGTTTTTTTCGATATTTACTTTGACTGCCATCAGATCCACCTTCTTGTTTTCATTCCTCTTCCGGATACGATATTGATCAGCGCTACGATCACAAAGGAGATCAGCACGATCACAACGACCCAGAATCCTGCAGTTCCGTAATTTCCGGCTGCTGTCTCTGATGCAATGGCAACAGAAACTGTTCTGGTTTTTCCAAGGATATTTCCGGCAAGCATAGAGGTTGCACCATATTCTCCGATCGCACGTGCAAATGCCAGCACTGTTCCGGATGCGATCCCCGGTCCTGCCGCCGGCATGACTACCCGCCAGAATATCCGGCTGTCGCTCATCCCCAGAGTCTGGCCTGCATGGATAAGATTTATATCCACCTGTTCAAAAGCAGCCCGAGCATTGCGGTACATCAGCGGAAATGCGATCACTGCCGCTGCGACCACACAGCCCTTCCAGGTCTGCACGATCTTAATATCAAAATTATCCAGAAGAAAGCTTCCGAAGGGCCTTTTCAGACTGAAGATCAGTAGCAGAAAAAATCCAGCCACTGTAGGAGGAAGTACCAGCGGAAGAGTAAGGATCCCGTCCAGTACTGCTCTGGCTCCCGGCTTCAGCTTCATGATCTTCCGGGCGCAAAATATTCCCAGAAAAAAAGCGATCACTGTGGCTGCCAGACCTGTTTTTAAGGAAATCCACAGAGGACTCCAGTTTATTTCTCTCAAAAATTCTGTCATATTTCATTCCTGTGCCGGCATTTACTGTGTTTCAATATTTACTGCCTGCCGGTTTTCTACATCATACTCATTTGGATGTGCTGTCTGCGGAAGCTGTGCTGTCCTCAGCCTCCGTGTTGTCTGCAGAAGCTTCTGTGGCATCCTCGGAATCCTCATCCTCATATGCTGTAAATCCATAGCCCTCAAATACCTTGATCGCTGCATCAGACTCTACATAATCAAGAAAAGCCTCTGCTGCCCTGGTATCGTCTTCCGATGCTTCCTTGTCCTCGATAAGTCCCACAGGATAAAGAACCGGCGTCTTAAGGCTGTCTGCCGGCGCCTCTGCGATGATATCTACTTTATCAGTAACAGACGCAGCATCTGTCGCATATACAACACCAACCTCATTGCTTCCTTCACTGACTGCTGCAAGTACATCCGTTACATTCTTGCACTCGTTGATCTCCATTTTGTTTACATCGTCCATGATCCCAAGATTGTTAAAGATCTCACGGGCGTACTGTCCCACCGGAACATCCTCTCCTGCAAGCGCCATATTTTCAGCGTCTGTGATATTCTCGAATCCTGTTACCTTTGTCTCTCCGTCCTTTGGTCTGATCAGAACGACTTTGTTCTCAAGAAGATCCTTAACGGTGTCTTCCTTTGTCAGTTTTTCCTCTGTGAGGGCATCCATCTGTTTATCTGCTGCTGAAAAGAAAAGATCACAGCGTGCACCTTCCTCGATCTGTGTCTGCAGTGTACCTGAGCTGTCTGCACTGTAATAGATCGTTACATTCGGATAAAGCTCATTGAAATCCTTCTGGATCTCCTCCATGGAATTGCTGAGGCTGGCAGCAATAAATGCATAAACCTCTCCCTTCAGGTTCTCATCACCTTTCACTTCTGTGTCCGCCGCAAAAACAGTTCCGGTCATAAGGCCTGTTGTTAAAATTCCCGCGGTAAGGGCTGCTAAGATTTTTTTCTTCATCTTTTGTTTCTCTCCTTTTCCGTTTCGTTCAGTTTTGTTTAGTTTTGAATGGTTTTGTTTAATTTTACCGAAAGGAAAGTTTCTTGTCAAGCTATAAGGCATTGCTGTTTTTCTCTACAAGTGCTATCATAAATACATAGTTGACAAGCCAGGCGGATGTTCACGATCCGCTTCGTTTCTTATCATGAGTGGCTTACAGCACTCCTGATACAGACAAATCCCACACAAGGTTCATTGCTCTGCACAACGGAAGCAGAGAATTTGCCTGATCCGGTTCATTCAATATTCAAGAAAAGGAGAATTACTTATGAAACTCAGTGCACGTAATCAGTTAAAAGGAAAAATCATCAACATCAACCAGGGAGCTGTAAATTCCATCGTTTCCATTGATATCGGTGGTGGAAATATCATCACTGCTACCATCTCCTGTGCGGCGGTGGAAGAACTTGGACTGAAAGTAGGCTCTGATGCTTACGCAGTTATTAAGGCAACCAATGTTATGGTAGGTATCGATGAATAAAGTCTACACAGCACAGGAAGTTGCAGATAAACTAAAGATCAAAAAATCCACAGTATATGACCTGATCAAACGCGGAGAGCTTTCCTCCTCCAAAGTCGGCAAACAGCTACGGGTCAGCGAGGAACAGCTGTCTCAGTATCTTAAGGGTTCGGAATGTTCTGCGTCTTCTGCTCAGTCTTATGATCACCAGCCGGAGAGTTCTCTTTTGAAAAGGGATTATCTTCTGCATTCCAGTGGACTGATCATCAGCGGACAGGCTTCTCCGGCTCTGGATCTTCTCCTAAATCAGCTTCCCACACACCCGGACAATCTGCCGGTTCTGCAGTCTCACATGAACACCTACAACGGACTGTATTCTCTCTATTTTGAAAAAGTCCACATTGCCTGTGCATCCGCCTCACCGGAAGATATCCATAGCCTTATACCCGGTATCCCACTGACTGTGATCTCTCTGTGTCAATATCCTGTCGGCTTCTATGTAAAAAAAGAAAATCCCAAGAATATCCGGGGATTTTCTGATCTTACACGGGCAGATATTATTTTTGTGAACCGCGAAAAAGGAAGCAGCCGTCGTATCCTTCTTGACCGTACACTTCTGTCTTCCGAAATTTCACCGGATTCCATATCCGGATATCGAAATGAGCTTGTTACCGATCACTCCACGGCTGCTGCAGTGGCTGGCGGACAGGCAGACATAGCTCTTGGCGAGGCCTGTGTAGCGAGAAGCTTCCCAGAGCTGGATTTTCTTCCTGTTTGCCAGGAATCACTCTTCCTGGTTATGCAGACCAAAAATCTGAGCACCCCCGGCTTTCAGGCCGTAGCGGAAACCATTGCATCCGAACCTTTCCGCCGGTTTTTAGCTCTTCAAACCGGATACGATACTACTGACACCGGAAATATCCGGCATATTTAGGGCTAAGAAAAACGCTTATGTAAAAAATTCTTCCGCAACCATTTCTTTGATAATACAAAATCAGCCAGCACGTCAATGATCACTCCTTATTTTTGCCTAATTAAGGAAGTTTCTTGATCCTATGACTGCTGGCTGATCTTTATTTATTCAAATATTGATATACTCTTGAAGAAATCGAACGGATTCCGTACAGTAAATGATCTTCGGAAGCGCCTTCTGAAAATATACATAATACATAATTTGTTTTCTTTCCATAGACGATTGCCATATCATGCTGAACTGAGCTTGTCTCACCAGTTTTGTTCGCGCATACTATACCGGTCGGAAGACCTGATGGAATTTTGTATCGTTTCGTCTGATGCAGTAAAAGATTTAGCATTTCTCTGGAATACTGTTGAGAAACACACTGACCTCGATAGATTTTTTCTAAGAGTCTCCCACAATCTTTTGCAGATGCCGTGTTACGCCAGCCATCACTGCTCCAGGCAGAAGAAGATGGATGCAGGGAACTGTGACAACCGGTATTTTTGTAACCGTTCTTTCGAAGATACTGGTTCACTACAGCCGTTCCTCCTACAAAGCTTCCGCCTCCCTGACGCCTTACCAGTTCATTATAACATTCATTATCACTGACGGTGATCATATCCCACAGCAAGCTGTACACACCGGAGCTGTATTGCATTTTTCCCTGACGGATCTGATCATAGACCGACGCCATCACAAATGCCTTGATCGTACTTGCCGGATACATTTCCCGATCATTTATGTTTACAACATTTCCTGTTTTCAGATCTTTTATATAAATAGACCAGTTTCCACCGTAGGCAGAAACAAAGCTCTCCAATTCCGATTTAAATGCACTTAGAGCATACTCTGATCTTGTACTTTTTCTTCCCTGCCAGTCCACATACTGACCATCCGGTGTTTTCATATTTTTCGCAATGGTTCCGTTCGATTTCAGGTAATAACCATCTTTCCACCGGTTCACCAGCATTTTTCCATTTTGGTCTACATAATATTGCTGGCCCTCACAGGTTACCCACCCTGCCTTCTGTACCATTCTCCCATTATCATTGCCAAAATAATAGATTCCGTTAAACTTTTTTCCCTGAACTGTTTTGTTCACTTTATGAAAAGACGGACGCATGCAGATTCTTCCGGTTCCATAGAAATAATAATAACCACTTTTAAAATTACGCCCACCGAATCTTCTCTGTCTTATATAGCGTACTGTTCCACGATCAGCCAGTTTTCCGTACGCTTCCACATAATAAATGCCTGCGATAATTTTTTTGCCCCGTACCTTCTGTTCAGCTACGTTTACAAAGCCACGCTCTCCCTTTGAAATTCTTCCATTGGAGTCTGTGATGTGGTATTTATCAAAGCGGACACCAGAAACTGTCTTTTTATCAAAATAATACACGGATTGTTTTCTCAAAAGTTTTCCGTTTTTATCAAACATATAAAATCCTGTTTTTAAAAACTCTGTCTTTGGAATTGACAAATAACGTAATCCGGTAAGTTTTCGCTTCTTAGAATCTTTCAAATACCAGTTCCCGCCAGATTTCTGAAGATAATTTCCACTGTTATCCCAAAATCGTACCGTTCTTTCAGCAGCCTCGACCTTTATCTCTGTACTTCTGATACCAATAATTCCTCCAAAAACCACTATTAATATCAACCAATATATACAAACTGTTTTTTTTGCTTTCATACTTTAACAAGACCTGCCACAGACAATGACAGGTCTTTCTCCTTTATCTTTATTATCCTATTTTCATGCAGATGTTCTGGATCAGGCGGTTGTAGCCGGTTACCTTTTTCAGCCATTCCAGCACTATGGACACTGCCAGTGAAGTTACTAACAACGCCAGAAAATCCGGTATAAAGTGCCCGAAAGAATAAATAAAGTCTTTCCAGAAATAATGTCTTATAAACGTATGTACCAGAAAAACATTCATGGAATGCTTTCCCAGAAATAACAATATCTGACGAATTCCCGGAATCACATTTATAAATTCCGCACAAAATGCAACCACGATGATCGGGAATATTCCCCATCGGATCTCATTATATAAAAATGGTAATATTTTTCCATATGCTTTATAAAAAAGAAACAGTACCAAAAGCTCCAGCAAAAATTTCACTACTCTTTGAGGGATCTTATTCCATACTCGCAGCCATCGTTCCAGAAGATCATATTTTGCCACAC
>NZ_WQQD01000020.1:0-27683 GCF_018785605.1 Blautia sp. MCC270 | reverse complement strand
TGAGGGCTTGACCAAGAAACGCAGGTTAAGAATTGATTCAAAGAGTTTGATTAACGATCAACAAGCATGTATGTAGTTTTGAGAGTACAATGTAAAAGAATTTGTGGCCAACAGCCACTTTTTCTTGTATATAGGGGATTGGTCAAATGGTATGATAGGGGTCTCCAAAACCTTTGGTGGGAGTTCGATTCTCTCATCCCCTGCTCCTTAGGAGCCTGAAAGCCTTTAAAATCAAGGCATTCAGGCTCTTTTGCTTTGTCTAAAAAGGGCAGGGTACCAACTTTGGGGCTCTGCCAAAATCCAGACAAAAAGGAGGTTGCACGTCAAAGATTTCTTCCCCGGTATGATTGCAAATTAGAACATTTTGAGCAAGAGATGGAAATGAATTACGATGAATTTGTGTCATATTTATTAAAGAAATATGGACCAGCTAAATATGATTATTTTACAAATGCTACTTGTAAAACTAAAAGTAAGCGAATTTCAAGAACTAAAGAAGGGTTATTTTGTCATCATATAGATGAAGATAAAGGCTATATGCTTTCGCATACAGGATGTGCATTAGAACAACCGTTTGAGTACCAAAAAGCAGAACGTCTAGTTTATTGTAATTATATTGAACATTTATTACTTCATATATTGATTGGAAAAAACGCTTTTTGGTCTAAACGTCAAAAGTTAATTGCACCTAAGCAATTTTCTTATTTCATTGTTCCAGGTGTTTCTTATATTTGTTCAGAAATAAATTTGTTGTATGACCAAAATGGAAGTTCTGTAGAATGGAGAAATAGGTGTTTTAAAAAAATAGAAAACAATTTTGAAGATTATATTTACATATTAAATTCATTTATTCAATATATAGTGGACAATTATTCTGGAAATATAAATCAAAAAGAAATTATGGTGGGACAACATCTTATCCACAAAGAACTGGGAGAAGGCATCATTACTGATATAGATGGTGAAGAAATATTTTCGGAAGTGACTATTCAATTTGCAAATTGTAAGAAAGTCATTTATAGAAATCAGATTGATAAAGGAGATTATCATAAGGAAATAAGGAACATTAAAGAGAACCTTGCTTCCGATACATATAGTAATGTGATAATAAAATCTGTATATAATCGTTTAGTAGTAGAGTGAGGTTAAGAAACAAGGCGAAGCCGATACGCCGTAGGGCAGTTTTTGACGGAGAGTTTATAGATCGCTAACAAAAATTTATTAAGGAGTGTTGATATGTGTCAGGCTGTACAGGAAATGTGTGATGATGCAAGAGCAGAAGGCAGAACACAGGGGTTTACAGAGGGTGAAAGTATTGGGCTTCAGAAACAGGCGCTGCTTACAGCATAGAAAATGCTCAAAGACAGCAGATTTACACTGGAAGATATCTCTAATTTTTTCGGGTTGCCGCTGGATGAGATAAAGAAATTACAAATGAAATAACATTCTTAGAATTATGTAAACAAAACCAGGGGATTGCCACCAGGCAATCCCCTGAAATATTTCATATGAAATTATAAAATTATTTCGCTTCAGCTTCAGCGCCTTCAGCGTCCTCATCCTCTTCCGGAGCTGCCTCATACTCACCGATATGAACAACAACTGCATCCTCAGGTGTAACGAAGTGAACCTGTTTGCCTTCCGGGATCGGGAGGTCTTTTACATGGATATCACGGACGTCTGCAGGATAGCCGTTGAAGTCGATGACGATGGTGTCAAGAAGGTTGGCCGGATCTGCTTTGTAGTGGATCTCTTCCATCTCCTGCTCAACGATACCCTGAACCATGTCGGTGTGCTCCAGTTTGACAGCGACTGTTGTGGAAACCTTCTCACCGGCTACCAGTGCCTGGAAATCCAGAGCCATCAGCTGTTTTTCAATTGGATTATAGTCAATATTTTTTACCAGGGCATCAACTTTTTCGCCTTCGATGTCCAGGTAAACCTGTGTACCTTCTTTATTTGCTTTAATGAATTTGGCTGCCTCGGCACCGTTAAACTGAAGTGCTACAGGCTCTTTCATTTCTTTTCCACTAAGAATTCCTGTGACGTAACCCTCACGTCTTAATTTTTTAGCTTTTACATTCGGGTTTCTTTTCTCTGCTTTCAATGTGATCATGTCAAATTCCTCCTCCTGATGCATGGATTCCGGTAATGTTGCTGTTCGCGCTGTTCGCAGTAACACGAATTCTGCATTTCTTTTCTGACTGGGATTATTATAGCACTTCTCGGACGAGGTGGCTAACAAAAAGTTAGAAAATTTAAGAACAATATTTTGTATTGTTTAACTTATATACAAAACTTCAAGGGTAAAATTAGACAAAAACAAAGCATATATTTGAAATTTTACAGAAAAAATTAAAACAACATAAAAAATTGCACAAATCAAGTGATCATAAAAGCCTGAAAGTTGGCATTTATCTGGAAGAGAGGCAAGTATTAAATATGAATATTCTATTTTTATTTGATTCAGATATGCGAGGAGACGGGAAATATCCATATTGCCGACATATTGGGGAGAGCTGTTGTGATCAATGTAATAAAAATTGGAAGATATGATGCAGGACAGAGATGACGGCGAAAGAAGGTGGCAACATAACGCGATGGGTATTTTACTCTGGAGAAAGAATTTAACGGAATTGCATATAATTTCTGAAACAATTTAACATACAATTCACAAAGCTTTATCTCAATCACGATATCTGAACAGCCGGAAAAATACTATACTACAAACTATGTGAGCGAGAGATGAGAAAGGAGATAAGTAATGTCAGAAATTGCACTTAGAAATGTATGTAAGCAATTTGATTCGGAGCATTACGGTGTGAAGGATTTTAATCTTGATATACATGATAAAGAGTTTGTGATCTTTGTAGGTCCGTCCGGATGTGGAAAATCCACCACTTTGCGTATCATCGCAGGCTTGGAGGAGATCACAGACGGTGAGCTGTGGATCGACGGTGAGCTTTCCAATTATCTGGAACCGAAGGAGAGGGGAATGTCCATGGTGTTCCAGAACTATGCCTTATATCCGAACATGACAGTTTATGGAAATATGGCATACGCCCTGAAGATCCGTAAGCTTCCGAAGGATGAGATCGACAGAAAGGTCCATGAGGTGGCAAAGATCCTGGAGATCGACCAGCTTCTTGACCGGAGGCCGGCGGCTCTTTCCGGCGGTCAGAAACAGCGAGTTGCCATTGGAAGTGCAATTATCCGGAAGCCGAAAGCCTTTCTCATGGATGAGCCCCTTTCCAACCTGGATGCAAAGCTCCGTGCTCAGATGCGTGTGGAGCTTGTGAAATTACATAAACAGCTGGACACCACCATTATTTATGTAACGCACGACCAGACAGAGGCCATGACTCTTGGGACTAAGATCGTGGTCATGAAGGATGGTCTGATCCAGCAGGTGGGAGCGCCGCAGAGTATTTATGACAATCCGGTAAATCTTTTCGTGGCAGGCTTCCTTGGTTCTCCGTCCATGAACTTTTTCCGGTGTACGGTAAAAGCAGAAGAAAATAATCGCACGGCCCTTCTTCTGGATGATGCCAAAACTGTGAAAAAGGTTTATCTGGACGGAACCAGAGGAAAACAGATCGCAGACAGATATAACGGCAGACACGTGATCCTCGGAATCCGTCCGGAGGATATCTACGAGCTGGACGAGGCGAAAAAGCTTGGTATTGAAAATGAAAGCGTAGATGTAGATGAGCCTGTAGTAAACCGCGAGATGCTGGGAGCGGAAGTGATCCTCTATTTTGATGAGCAGGGCAAAACCCTGGCAGTCCGCTTAAGTCCGGAAAATCAGACACAGGTAGGGGAGAAGGTTTCTCTGTATTTTGATATGGAGAAGGCCCATGTGTTTGATCCGGAGACAGAAGAAAATATTTTTGTGTCATGAATTTATGTCACGGAAAAGCTTGAGTGCAGGCAGATCAGCCTGTAAATAGAATCTGATTATGCAAGGAGGAGAAATAGTTATGGAAAATAACAGCAAAAGCAAGATCACACCGTACTTATATCTGGTGCCGTGTATGCTTATTTTTGGAATTTTTCTGTTTTATCCGTTTGTGAAAACAATTTATTTAAGTCTTTACAAGACCAACAAGATGGGACAGGCAAAGCTGTACGTTGGTCTGGGCAATTATAAAGAGCTGCTTCAGTCAGCATCCTTTATCAACAGTCTGAAGGTAACGCTGATCTTTGTGCTGATCGTTGTGGTCGGCGGCATGCTTCTTGGTCTGATCGCAGCAGTGCTTTGTAACAAGGCGTTTCCGGGAATCCGGGTGTTCAGTACATCCTATGCTCTGCCAATGGCTATTGCATCCAGCTCTGCAGCAATGATCTTCCAGATCATGCTCCACCCGGCAGTAGGTATTGTGAATAAGCTTACCGGCCTGGATATCAACTGGCTGAACGATCCGAACACGGCTCTGATCTGCGTAGCCATTCTTACTGCGTGGCTGAACAGCGGGATCAATTTTCTGTATTTTTCCGCAGGACTCGGAAATATTGATGAGACCATTTATGAGAGAGCTTCTGTGGATGGAGCCAGCAGTGTGCAGCAGTTTTTCAGCCTGACGCTTCCGGGACTTTCCCCGATCATGTTTTACACACTGGTGGTAAATATCATACAGGCATTTCAGTCCTTTGGACAGATCAAGATCCTGACAGAGGGTGGTCCTAATGAGTCTACCAATGTTATTGTTTATTCCATTTACAGGGATGCGTTTTTTAACTACCGCTTCGGAAGTGCGGCAGCCCAGTCGGTTATCCTGTTTGTGATCATCATGATCATCACACTGATCATGTTCCGTATTGAGAAGAAGGGAGTGAATTACTGATGAGCCAGATGGAAAATATGGCAGTCCCGGCAGTGGGAAATATGTCAAAAGAGGAGCTTCTGGAGCTGAAAAAAGCTATGAATGCAAAAGCTCTTGCAAAGAGAAGAACAAGAACAGCACTCCGTGTTACGGCAAATGTTGTGTTTGCGGTTCTGATCCTGCTTCCATTGCTTTATGCCATCAGTATTGCACTGATGCCTTCCAGTGAACTGTTTACTACAGAGTTGAATCTCTTTCCCAAGAATCCGACCTTTTCCAACTTTATCAATGCATTCCGCACCGTTCCACTTCTCCGATTCATATTGAATTCCTTTATCATGGCGGGATGCATTACCATCGGACAGATCATTACCTGTTCTCTTGCTGCTTTTGCGTTTTCTTTCCTGGAATTCAAAGGAAAAGGTATTCTCTTCATGGTTGTGATGGCAACCATGATGGTTCCGGGAGAGGCAACGATCATTTCCAACTACCTGACGGTATCAAGCTGGGGAATGCTGGATACTTATCAGGTACTGATCGTGCCTTACCTTACATCCGCAATGGGAATTTTCCTGTTCCGCCAGTTTTACATGACTTTCCCGATCTCACTGTATGAATCGGCAAAGCTTGACGGCTGCAGCAATCTGAAATTTATCGTAAGGATCCTGCTTCCGCTGACAAAATCCGCTATTGGCGCTATGGCAGTGTATACTTTTATCAACGCATGGAATATGTACATGTGGCCGCTGCTTGTAACAGGCTCCAACAATATGCGAACCGTTCAGATCGGTATCAGTATGCTGGATAGTGTGGATTCACAGTCCATCACCCTGATGATCGCAGGCGTTGTTATGATCATCATTCCGTCCATTTCCATTTTTATCGTTGGACAGAAACAGCTGATCAGAGGAATGTTCTCGGGTGCAGTCAAGGGCTGATATCGGAGCAGGCAGCAACCCTGCAGCATCCTGCTGTAAGGGGGAAAATATTGCAAAAAGATACTGCAAAGTCGTAAGACGGGCAGTTCATCTTATATAAAAAAATGAAAAAAGAGAAAATTTTTCAAGAGGAGAAAAAAGTTATGAAGAAAAAAATCATCGCAGCTTTCCTTACCACAGCAATGACTATCGGTTCTCTTTCCGGAGTAACTGTATTTGCCGCAGATGCCGGCACAGATGAAAAAGTGGAAATGGCAGATGCTTCCGATGTAGACGGAACTACCATTACCTTCTGGCATTCCATGGGTGGTGTCAATGGCGAGGCGATCGATACACTGGTAAAAAAATTCAACGATGAGAACGAATACGGAATTACGGTAGATGCTCAGTATCAGGGTGAATATGATGATTCCCTGAACAAGCTGAAAAGTGCACAGATCGGAAACATGGGTGCGGATCTTGTACAGGTATATGAGATTGGAACAAGATTCATGATCGATTCCGGATGGATTGTGCCTATGCAGCAGATGATCGACGCAGACAGCTACGATGTATCTGAGATCGAGCCGAACCTGGCTGCATACTACACCATCGACAATGAGCTGTACTCCATGCCGTTCAACTCTTCCACACCGATCATGTATTACAACAAGGACATGTTTGATAAAGCAGGCATCACAGAAATTCCGGACAGCCTGGAGGGCATCGGTGAGATCGGACAGGATCTTCTGGACAAAGGCGGCGCAGGCGAGGTAATGTCTCTTGGAATCTACGGATGGTTTTTCGAGCAGTTTATCGGAAAGCAGGGCCTTGAGTATGCAAACAACGGAAACGGACGTGAAGAGGCTGCTACAGCTGTTGCTTTTGACGAGAACAGTGCTGCAAAAAATATCCTTACAGCATGGAAGGATCTTAACGACAAGGGCTTCGCACCGGTCGTAGGAAAGGGAGGCGATGCAGGTCTGGCAGATTTTTCTGCAGGAAAATCTGCGATCACTCTTGGCTCCACAGCTTCCCTGAAACAGATCCTTCAGGATGTAAACGGAAAATTTGAGGTTGGTACTGCATACTTCCCGAAGATCAAATCCAGTGACGAGGGCGGTGTTTCCATCGGAGGTGCATCTCTTTGGGCACTGAACAACAATGATCCGAAAAAGCTTCGTGCAACATGGGAGTTCGTAAAATTCCTGATCTCTCCGGAGTCTCAGGCTTACTGGAACGCACAGACCGGATATTTCCCTGTAACTGTAAAGTCTCAGGAAGAGCAGGTATTTAAGGATAATGTTGCAAAATATCCGCAGTTCCAGACAGCGATCGACCAGCTCCATGATTCTTCCGCCGACTATGTAGGCGCTCTGTTAAGTGTATTCCCGGAGGCAAGAGCTACCGTGGAATCCGAGATTGAGAGCATGCTCAACGGAAAAGAGGATGTGGATACAGCTGTGAAAAACATGGCAGATTCCATCAACAAATCCATCGAAGAGTATAACCTGGTGAATGAATAATTCGAAAAGGCGTGGAAACTGAAAAAGAAAAATAAATATATACAGCCAAAAATCCCCGGGTAAGCTCCTGGGGATTTTTGCTATAGTCACGGAAAAAAACATCCTGACAGGAAAATATCAGGAGAAAAATCAGAGGAATCTCTGGACGTAAGAGTATATATTGGCTATAATGATGAAGTTAATATCTACTCCTCAGGAAGGAAGAAAAATCTGTGAATAGAAGTAAAAGAGAAGATTATAAGAGATTTGTGGTATTTTGTCTGGCAAGTCTGATCGTGATCGCACAGGCAGCGATCTTTGCTTATGTATGGTATGATTTTTACAGTGACCTGATCCTGAAGCCATTCTGGAGAAAAGGTAACTGGGTAATGATCCTGATCTATGCGCTGATCTATCTGATGTTTGCCAAGCTTTACGGAGGTCTGAAGGTAGGCTATCTGAAGCGTATCGATGTATTTTATTCATTGACGCTGGCAACGATCTGTACCAATGTTGTGACGTATTTTCAGATCACACTGATCAACAGATGGTTTATGTCGGCCAGACCGGTGATCGAAATGACCGGAGTCCAGCTTGTTGTGACGGTACTGTGGATCTGGGGCTCCAGGTATATTTACTCCAGACTGTACGGAGCCAGAAGGCTGCTGGTGATCTACGGAGACCGTGATCCCGGTGATGTGATCCACAAGATGAACACCCGAAAGGATAAATACGATATCAGCGGTAAGGTTCATATCCGTGAGGGCGAAGAGAAGATCCATGCCATGATGGAAGATTATGAAGGCGTGATCATCTGGGATCTTCCGTCCCAGATCCGAAACAGGTATCTGAAATACTGTTTTTCTCATTCCATCCGTTGCTATATGAGCCCGAAGATTTCCGATATCATCCTGCTTGGAACAGACAGGATCCATCTGTTTGATACGCCGCTTCTGATGTGCAGGAATCAGGGACTTTCCATGGAGCAGCGTGCAGCCAAGAGAGTTCTGGATATCATTGTTTCCGGACTTGGGATCATCGTATCCTCACCCATCATGCTGATCATTGCCATTGCGGTGAAGGCTTATGACGGCGGTCCGGTATTTTATCTCCAGGATCGTCTTACCTATCAGGGAAAGGAATTCCGCATCCGGAAATTCCGAAGCATGTGTGTGGATTCCGAGAAGAACGGAGCACGTCTTGCGTCCAAGCACGATTCCCGTATCACACCGGTAGGACATGTTCTGCGTAACCTGCATCTGGATGAGCTTCCCCAGCTGTTTAACGTGTTTATGGGTGATATGTCTCTGGTAGGTCCACGTCCGGAACGAGATGTGATCATGCAGGAATATGAGCAGGAAATCCCGGAATTCCACTATCGTCTTAAGGTAAAAGCCGGACTGACCGGTTATGCTCAGGTATATGGCAAATATAACACCACACCGTATGATAAGCTGAAGCTGGATCTGTTTTATATTGAAAATTATTCATTCCTTCTGGATATCAAGCTTCTGTTTATGACTGTAAAGATCTTTTTCCAGAAAGAAGTTTCCGAGGGCGTGGATGATAATCAGAAGAACGCTCTTAAGGATTCTGAAGACAAAAAATAAGTAACGAAACGAAATGCGTGTCAGGCTGCGGCAGATCATCCTGACGCGCATTTTGTGGATAGAGAGGACGGAGGTTGTTTTTATGGAAAAGCCGTTGGTTTCCGTAGTGATGCCCGTATATAACGGGGAAAGATATATTGGAAAAGCGATCGAATCAGCACTGGGACAGGAGGTTCCGGTAGAAGTGCTGGTCATTGATGACTGTTCTGCAGACGGCACAGAACTTGCTGTAATGAAATATATGGACAGCGGAAAGATTCGTTATATCCAAAATGAACAGAATATGGGGGCTGCCCGTTCCAGAAACCGGGGCGTAAAGGAAGCCCGGGGAAAATATATCGCATTTCTGGATGCGGATGACTGGTGGGAAAAGGGCAAGCTGAAAGCCCAGACAGAGGTTATGGAACAGACCGGCTGTGCGATCTGCTCCACCGGAAGAGAGCTGATGACGCCGGATGGGCGCACTACCGGCAAATATATTCCGGTAAAGGAACGGATCACATACAGGGAGCTTCTGAAGCATAACAGCATCAACTGTTCTTCCGTATTGCTGCGCAGAGAAGATGCACTTGCGTTTCCAATGGAGCATGATGACAGCCATGAAGATTACATTACCTGGCTCCGGATCCTGAGAAAGGGAGGATTTGCAGCAGGGATCAACAGACCTTACCTGAAATACCGGCTCAGTGAAGGGGGAAAATCCAGAAATAAGCTGAAGTCTGCGGCAATGACTTATCAGGTGTATCGGTATGTGGGATATGGTCCGCTGAAGAGTCTGTTTTTCTTTGTTTCCTATGCGCTCCACGGGATATGGAAATACCGTTGAAAAATTCTGGAAGAGGTGAATAATTCTGACATATATTAATTCTTTATTTCCAAATTCATAAATATATGTTATTATTTATTCATACTTTTATCAAATATTACAAGGTGGAAACAAATGAAACAGAGAACGGATAGCCAGGGAGTTCCGTATTCTTACCTGGTCGATAACATTAAAGTAGTACTGATTTTTCTTGTCGTATTTAATCATCTGATCGCATTTCAGCTGGTCAAGGTGGACATGGTGGTGCGTTATGTATGGTATGGGATCACCATTTTTCACATGCCTGCTTTTATTTTTATATCTGGATATCTTTCCAAGAAGCCACAGGATGTACTGAAGAATGTGAAGAATCTGCTGATCCCTTATATTCTTGGATACAGTCTGACCTGGTATGCTTATATCTGGACCGGCAGAAGCATGGATTATGAGCTGCTCCGTCCGTCCGGAACAGTTATGTGGTATGTGCTGGCATTGTTTATCTACAGGCTGACTATCGAAGCACTTGGCAAGATACGTTTTATCGTGCCTCTGAGCATTATTTTTGCATTGTGGGCAGGAACAAGACCGGAATTTACGACCTATCTTTCAAGCTCCAGGATTGTTGTATTTTTTCCGTTTTTTGTGGCAGGCTATCTGTGGAAGAGTGATTACACAGATGTGGTCCGTAAATTCAAGGGTAAATGGATCCTGCTCCTGGTTTCAGCCTTGCTTTTGTATGCAGTTCCGAATTTTATGATCGCCAATGAGATCCCGGTAGATATTTTCCGTGGGAATCATACGTATCAGTTATCGGGAATGGATGATATCACAGGAATGCTGATCCGCCTTCTGATGTATCTGGTATCTTTTGTGCTGGTGCTGACGTTTCTGGCATTGATCCCGGATGTGAAGCTGCCGGTTACCTTTGTTGGAAGAAATACCATGGGGATTTATTTTTTCCATTATCCAATCATGATCGTACTCAACGGACTGCTTCTTCTCAGCATCCCGCAGATGCTGAATGTCTGGGTTCTTTTCGGAGTATCCTGGGTGCTTGTTCTGATCCTTGGAAGCAAGCCGGTATCTTTCCTCTACGGAGGGGTACTGAACCTGCTTACATTTATTTTGTTCAAACGTGAGAAGCAGGTGCAGGATGAAGGACTTGAGGATGAATATGATGAAGATGACCGTTATGAGATCATACTGAAAAGAAAGAAAGCCATTGAGGAGCTTGCAGCAACTCTGGACGAGGAAGATGCACGTAAGGTGAAGGACGATGTGGCGGCTGTACTGGAACATGAGACAGAAGAGACGGAAGAAATCCGTGACGAGGATTTCTTTGTAGATGAGGATCTTGAGATGGAGGAAGGCATGGATGATGCCGGAGCTCCACAGGAATTTGAGCAGCTCCAGGACCTGGATGATATATTAGAGATCACAGAACCGCAGGGGGGAATGGAAGTGCTTTTGAAAAATAAAGAAGAGAAAGCGCAGGATTAAATTAATAATGAAAAAAGTCATTACTTACGGTACCTTTGATCTGTTCCACCAGGGACATTACAATATTCTGAAAAGAGCCAGGGAGCTGGGGGATTATCTTGTTGTGGGTGTCACCAGTGAAAGCTATGATATCGAACGCGGCAAGCTGAATGTACAGGACAGCCTTCTGAAGCGTATCGAAAATGTCCGCAAGACTGGTTTTGCGGATGAGATCATTGTAGAGGAATATCAGGGGCAGAAGCTAAATGACATTACAAAATACAATATCGACCTTCTGGTAGTCGGTTCGGACTGGCGTGGCAAATTTGATTATCTGAAGAATTACTGTGAGGTCGTTTATCTGGAACGTACCAAAAATATTTCCAGTACCAAGCTCAGAAGTGAGGGTATGATCTACAGCATGGGCATTGTTACGGATGATACAGAGGACAACGAAATGGTGATGGAGTCCAAGTATGTCAGCGGACTGCATGTAGAAAGTGTGTATTCCGAGGACGTTTTTGTTGCGAGAGAATTCTGTGACAGATACGAACTTGACTCTTATGGTACAGATTACGGGCAGTTTCTGGAAGGATTGGATATCATTTATATCCGATCCGGTCTGAAAAACAGGGCAGATTATATCCGAAAGGCACTGGAATGTGATAAATATGTGATTAGTGACACGCCTATGGCTCTGGAACCGGAAGAGATAAGAGAGCTGTTTGCACTGGCAAAGGCACATCAGGTTGTTCTGGTAGAGAAGCTTACCATGGTCTATCTGCGCGCGTTTACACAGCTTGTCTGGCTGACACATGGAGCGCTTGTGGGAGATGTGGTAGCTGTAAAATGCGCGATTTCTCAGGATGATTTTGAGGGCGGAAAAAATTTCAGCGAAACAGTCAGCCAGGCGCTGTGTGCATGCATCAAGCTTCTCGGTAAGGATTACCTGGAGGTGAAGAGCAATGCGGTGAAAAGCAGTGACGGCTGCTTTATTTATGATATGATCACGATGAAGTATCTCCGGGCACTGGCGACCATTGAGATTGGAACAACGGTGGATGTGGAAAACGAGCTTGCGATCATCGGAACCAGGGGGCGTATCACCGTACCCGGTGACTGGTGGAATACCGGATATTTTGAAGCCAAAATAGAAGGTCAGGAATTCCTGAAACGCTACAGCTTTAATTTTGAGGGAAATGGTCTTCGCTATCTGCTTCAGGAGCTGGTCATCATGATTCGTGACAGACGGACAGAATGTACGAGATTTTTTTATGAAGAATCAGAAACTCTGGCTGAGCTTTTGAAAATAATTAATCAAAGAGGTTGACAGATGACAGAAAAACAGAAGCTTCTTTTGCAGCTCTTCCGGGAGGTTGACGCGATCTGCAAAAAGCATGATCTTAGATATGTAATGGCCGGAGGTACTCTGATCGGTGTTCTTCGAAATGAAGGCTTTATCCCATGGGACGATGATGTGGACATTTACATGCCCAAAAGTGACTGGGATAAATTTGTAGAAATATGTCAGAACGAGATGCCGCCGAACCGGGCGGTTTATTGTGCAGAAGTGGATCGTAATTATACCAACGGTTTTCCGCGCTACGGAAGTACGGATACCTGTGCGATCCACAAGCATCAGATCATAGGGGACGACAAGGCTGGTGAGATCATTGACGTACTGACTCTGGATCCCATTCCGGATGATGACCGTGAGTATGAGAAATACCGGGACCATATGATGATCTATACGGAACTTCTGAATATCAGCATGGTCGTGGGAGTCAGATGGGAAATTTCTCCCTGGCGGTATCTGTACTGGCTTTTCCGCTATACCTTCTGCGGAAAGGACAGAACCTTAAAGAAATTGGAGAAGATCATGTTTTCTTATAAAGAAGAGGAGTGCAGCCGCTATGCCATGCGATGGGGAGGCTGCCCGTTTCTTTTTGACAAGGATATGATGTTCCCTGTAAAATATATGGACTTCGAGGGCGAAAAGGTTATGATCCCTCACAGGACCAGCGATTATCTGATCTGGCATTACGGGGACGAATGGTCCTATATACCGCCTCATGGGGAAAGAGAATCTCATGAGTCTGTTGATGTTCCGGGCGCCAGCTATCAGGAGGTGCGGGATGAATATATGCCAAGGATCGACAAAAAACGTATCCGCAGACAGATGCTTTTCCGCAAATTCTACTGCCTTCTTATGGCAAAGGGAGACCATAAACAGGATGACAGACGAAGAAGGATCAAAGCCGGTGTTGTAGCCCGGGATGTGTCTGCCCGACTGATGAGATCCGAAAAAACAGCGAAGACCCTGCTGAAAGAGAGAAGATATGATGTGCTTGGTGAGATCTTTGAGGAGTATTACCGTGTACAGCTCAGCATGGAGTTTATCGGGCGTGAGGATTTTAACGGGATCCGTCCGTTCTATCATCCGATCCTGATTCCGCTGGAGGATAAGGCTTTTCAGGCGGCCATGCTGACACTGATCTATCAGGAGCGTGTTTCCAAGGCATACCGTATGTACGAGGTACGCAAGAAAATGGATCATCTTACTCCGGAAATGGAGCAGACAGTGGAGGATATCCGCCGTTTCCGAAAAGCAGCCAGCCACTATGAATTTAAAGAAATGCAGGAAGCAGAGGCGATCGTGGATGATCTTCTCAGAAAATATCCGGATGCTCCGGGATTCCTGAAATTTAAATGCCGGTTTGTGATGGAGCGCCTGGAAGGACCGCAGAATGCTTCGGAAGCGGAGAAATTTCTGTCTTACTGCCTGAGAGTATTTCCCCAGGATGGATATTTTATGAAATATAAGGGGGATCTTCTCTGGAAAAAGGGCCTCCGGAACGAAGCAATGGCAGAGTATCTGAAAGCCAGAGAATGCACCAATAACGGCATTGTGCAGCTGGAACTGGATAAATTCCTGAAAAAACAGAAGTCCCAGGCGATCCGAGACTGTCGGGATCTGCTTGTAAGCCAGAGAAGATCAGAAGCACTCTCTCTGATGGAATTTTGGAGCAGACTGATGCCGGAGGATGAGGAGATCAGAGGCGCTCTTTATCTTGCGAAGGTATATTCCGTCCGTACAAAAGGGGAGCTGGAAGAGCTGGTGAGAGAGCTTTGCAAAGAACTGGGGATCACCGGTAATTCTCCAAGGGAGGGAACCCTTGAGGAGCCAGTGTACAAAGAGGCACTTACCTGTGCATGGCAGAGATTCGGCTATCCCAAAGCACTGGCAGAGGGCCGTACCAGGATCCTGTGCAGTGAGGAAGAGGGCGAGATGGAATATCTGGCAGAGGAGATCCGCAGCTTTCTGGTCCATAAGGAATGGCAGGGAGAGGTATACAAGCTTCTGGGAGATATCCGGAAGAAACAGGGGCGTACCCGGGAAGCCTTCGAAAATTATTTCCTGGCATTGGATCATGAGCCGCATCCCTATATAAAAAATGAGCTTTCCAGGATCTTCCTGGAGGATCTTTACGATGGAAGCCGGCGTACCGGATTTTTCGCAAAGAAGGCAGACGTGACAGAATTTCTGAACAGCTGGCTAGATAAGTATAAAAGTCAGGAGGAGCTTCAGGAGCTTCTGAAGCGGATCCTGTAATGACAGATCAACAGAAACGAGGCAGAGTGTATTGAACAGAGAACAGCAGAAAGTACTGGAACTTCTAAAAGAAATAGATACCATATGCAGAAAAAATAAGATCACATATTATCTTTCTCCGTATCTTACCCTCTGTGCGGTAACGGAGCGCCCTTTTCCCATGAATCCGGCAAGCAATGATATTTATATGAAGACCGGTGATATGGCCCGGTTTAAAAACATCTTTGACGAAGAACCGGAGCTGCGCAGAGCTCTGGAATCTATGGAGAATAACAGCCGTTTCCCCGGATTTTTTCTGCGTTATACAGATAAAGATACATTGTTTTATAAGCTGGACGAGTATGGAAAATACAAACATCCGGGACTGGGGATCAATATCCTTCCGCTGCAGTGTGAATATGGTCCAAAGGGAAAATATCTCTGGAACCGTATGCGCGAAGAGGGATGGAAGAGGATCTACGGAAAAAAAGGCAAGTGGCGGAACCGGCGTGAGCTGGGATGTATCTGGATGGTGCGAGTCCTTTCCCTTTGCGGACGAGGCTGGCTGGCAAAGAGCATATTCCGGGATCTGCTCCGGCAGCCGCAGGATGGCGCAAAAACATATGTACTCCGATATTTTGACCAGAATCTTTATTTTCCTGCGCATATTTTTGAAAATCCCGGGGAGGCAATGCTTGGAGGAGAATCCTTTATGGTCCCGGGAAACACAGACAGCTATCTCACCCGGGCCTACGGCAAAAATTATCGAAATAAGTCAATGGAAAACTATGTTCCCGGCTCGCTGGTGGTGTGCAGCACACTGATCCCATGCGAGGAATTTCTGCAGCAGTCAAAGGAACTGAAGAAATTTGCTTCTGTCAGGAAGAAAAGGGAAAAGCGCAGGCAGTTTGGAATGAATTACCGGGAATATCTTGCACAGTGCTGGGATTATGCAAAATTCTGCGGGGAAAAATATACCTGTGCACTGGCTTATCGCAAAAAGCTCAGCTATATCCGGAATCTCTTCAAAAATGAAGATTATGTGGAACTGGAAAAAGCATTTGCAGGATATACCAGGATGAATGATCGCTGCCTGAAATATGAAGAAGCATTTGAAACAGATCCGGAGGTTTTTGACCTGTATCTTAAGTATCTGGAAAAAACAGGAAGGATCTCGTATATGGAGAAGGTAAAAAAATATGTCTAAGGTCAAGCTTACAGATTATGTTGTGGAATTTTTGCAGAAAAAAGGGATTCATGATTTCTTTGGATACCAGGGAACCATGATCGCACATCTGGTAGATTCCATTGAGAAGAATCCCCATGTAAGAAGTCATTCCAGCTATCATGAGCAGGGAGCTGCTTTTGCCGCCTGTGGTTATGCTCAGGCAAAGAATGCCTGCGGCTGTGCCTATGCCACCAGTGGTCCGGGAGCTGCCAATCTGCTTTCCGGTGTGGCAGATGCGTATTTCGATTCTCTTCCGGTGATCTTTATCACCGGACAGCTGAATACCTATGAATATTCCGGTATTACAGGCCTTCGTCAGCAGGGCTTTCAGGAGATCGATATGGTTTCCATGGCAAAGCCGGTAACCAAGTACGCGGTGCAGGTCCGTGATCCGAAAAATATCGTTCGTGAACTGAATCTTGCATGGCAGATCGCCAATACAGGACGGAAAGGGCCGGTTCTTATCGATCTTCCTATGAATGTGCAGAGAGGCGAGGTGGAAGATCCGGCTTATGATATGGAATTTTCCGAGGAAGAGATCGAGACAGCTGTATATGGAAAAAATGATCCGGAAAACGGGGCAGCCTTTTACAGGGATGCAGTTGCAAAGGCGGATTCTTCTGATGGAGCAGAGGCGGCAGAATATATTCTGAATAAGATCAGGACTGCAAAACGGCCGGTATTTATGATCGGTCACGGAGCTTCCGGAGAAGCAGAAAAAATGCTCACAGATCTGGCGCGTGCCCATCACATTCCAGTGATCACAAGCGTACTTGCCCGGTCCGCACTGAGCTTTGATGATCCTTTGAACTTCGGGTGCATCGGAGGTGCCTACGGACACCGGTATGCAAATATGATCGCCAATGCAAAAAGCGACCTTCTGCTCTGCTTTGGAATTTCCCTGTGTACCCGTCAGATTGGTACTAAGGTTCATGAGTTTGCGAAGAATGCCGAAATCATCCGTGTGGATATTGATCCTTATAATCTTCAAAGAGAGATCCATGAGGGAAGAGAAGGTGAGAAATGCTTTTGCGTCAGCGCAGAGACTGTGGTGCGTAAGCTGACAGAGCAGCAGGCACAGATCGGTTCCTATGAGGAATGGCTTGCTGTCTGCCAGAAGATCCGTAAGGAACTTTGGAAAGTGGACGATGAGACACCGCAGCGTTATCCGAACCGCATGATCGCATATTTGAGTGATCAGCTTTCCGATACCGGAGCGGTTGCTGTGGATGTGGGACAGCATATGGTATGGAGCTATCAGTCCTTCCACAATCAGCAGGGGCAGAAGACACTTTTTTCCGGCGGACATGGTGCTATGGGATATGCACTTCCGGCGGCTATCGGAGCTTATTATGCTACCGGCAAGCCGGTGGCATGTATCTGCGGAGACGGAGCCTTCCAGATGAATATCCAGGAGCTACAGTGGGTGAAGCGTGAGAATATCCCAGTGAAGATGATCGTAATGAATAATGAGGCTCTGGGAATGATCCGTCATCTTCAGAGAGATTATTTTGACTGTGTATATGCGGATACCTCCGATGGCAGCGGATTTTCATCCTGCGATTTTACAGATGTGGCGCAGGCCTACGGAATTCCTGCAAAGCGCATCCAGGGAGAAGACGTGGAAAAATATGCCGGTGGATTCCTGGAGCAGAACGGACCGGAGCTTCTGGAGATCATGCTGGAGCATGGAACCTACGCATACCCGAAGACCTGTCTGGGTGAGCCGATCCACAATCAGCAGCCTTATATACCGAAACCGATATTTGATGAACTGATGGAGCTGTAAAATGGGAAAAATAACTGTGATCACAGGCGGTACCTCTGGAATCGGAAGAGGGATCGCCGAAAAGATCCTGGCAGAGTCAGCAAAAGCTGACAGGATCTTTGTAACATATGGACATGATGAGAAGAAGGCACTGTCGTTTCAGGAGAGCCTTCCTGAGGAAAAAAGATCTCAGGTGACTTTGATAAAGGCAGATATGTCTTCCTATGAAGAGATGATGGTTTTTGTGGAGGAGCTGAAAAAGCAGACAGACCATATTGACTGGCTTGTAAGCAATGCCGGCATCAGTACCTACGCAAAATATGAAGACTACAGCTTTGAGGAGTGGACACGGATCGTAAACACCAATCTTTCCGTACCTGTATTTATGGTAAAAGAGCTGAGATCCATGATGGTGGAGGGCGGCAGTGTGCTCTTTACCGGTTCCTATGCAGGACAGCAGGCGTATTCTTCCTCCCTTGTATATGGAGTCACCAAGGCAGCCATCCATTTTCTGACAAGATCCCTGGTAAAGGAATTTGAGCCAAAGGGCATCACAGTCAACGCTATTGCACCTGGCTTCATCGAAACTCCGTGGCACAGCGCTCGCACCCAGGAGAGCTACGACCGTATCAACCGGAAGATCGCACTCCACAGGTTTGGAACTGTGGAGGAAGTGGCGGATATGGCTTATGCAGTGCTGTCTAACGGATATATGAACGGCAGTGTGGTGGATATCCACGGTGGTTATGACTACTTTTAATAGAAGTTGAAAGTGTGCAGGAAGACAGAAGAAGACATGTTGTGCCTGCACATAAGGGTCTTCTTATTACTTTCTGTACAGGGCGACGTCCCGAAAACGAAATGCAGCGAAGCAGAATCGGGTTTGCGCACTTGAGACGTCCGTACGGAATCTGTGAAATTCTTTATATTTAAGCGAAAAAGGCTTGACTTGCACACCTGCTCTGTGATAAAATTGACGAGCGACATGGAAGTTAGGTCTTTTTTTTATGCCCGAAAATGACGACGGATATACGTTCCGGGCGGCATAGAAGACCATGCAAATGAAAACACTGGAGGTGGAAGTTGTGCGCGTTAAGATTACATTAGCATGCACCGAGTGCAAGCAGCGTAACTACAATATGACGAAGGAGAAAAAGAACCATCCTGAGAGAATGGAGACCAAGAAATATTGTAAGTTCTGTCATACACACACTCTGCACAAGGAAACAAAGTAATCACAGAGATTTGTGAGGTTATGCTATGGAAAAACAGAAATCTGAGGATAAGCCGCAGAAGAAAAGTTGGTTTCAGGGACTTCAGTCAGAATTTGAGAAGATTGTCTGGACAGACCGTCCCACACTGGCAAAGCAGACTGTTGTGGTCGTGATCATCACGATCATCCTGGCAGTGGTTATCAGTGTAATGGATTCCGGAATTCTGGAATTCATTAATTTCTTAATGAAGTAAGGACAAGGTGATTATATGTCAGAAGCAGCAAAATGGTACGTTGTCCATACCTATTCCGGGTATGAGAACAAGGTAAAAGCCAACATTGAAAAGACGATCGAGAACAGACACCTGGAAGACCAGATCCTGGAGGTACGTGTTCCGCTGCAGGATGTAGTGGAGATGAAGAACGGAACCTCAAGACAGGTTCAGAAAAAGATGTTTCCAGGCTATGTGCTTCTCAATATGGTGATGAATGACGATACCTGGTACGTTGTCCGTAATACCCGCGGTGTTACAGGATTCGTAGGACCGGGATCAAAGCCTGTGCCTCTTACAGAAGAGGAAATGATGCCGCTTGGTATCCAGAAACCGGATATCGAAGTGGACTTCGCAGAGGGCGACATGGTAGTCGTTACCGGTGGTGCATGGAAAGATACAGCAGGTGTGATCACAGGTATCAACATGCAGAAACAGACGGTAACGATCAATGTTGAGCTTTTCGGTCGTGAAACACCGGTAGAAATAAGTTTCACAGAAATCAAAAAAGCTGAGTAATTCAAAAACAAGGTAACAGCAAGTGGGAGGGACACACCCCCGCCAATACCACATAGGAGGTGCCGAAAATGGCAAAGAAAGTAACAGGATATATCAAATTACAGATTCCGGCTGGTAAAGCAACTCCAGCACCACCTGTAGGTCCGGCTCTTGGACAGCATGGTGTAAACATCGTACAGTTTACTAAGGAGTTCAACGCAAGAACAGCTGATCAGGGAGATCTTATCATCCCGGTTGTCATCACTGTTTACGCTGACAGAAGTTTCAGCTTCATAACCAAGACTCCGCCGGCAGCAGTTCTTCTTAAGAAAGCTGCAAACATCAAATCTGGTTCCGGTACACCGAACAAGACCAAAGTAGCTAAAGTTACTAAGGCACAGGTTCAGGAGATCGCTGAGCTGAAGATGAAAGACCTCAATGCAGCATCCATCGAGGCTGCTATGAGCATGATCGCCGGTACAGCAAGAAGTATGGGAATCGAAGTCGTAGACTAATAAATACCGAAGCTTAAGTTCGGGGTTCCCGTAGAAAAAGTGAAATTTTCAAGTGGGAGGGCTTTTCCCCGCAAATACCACAGGAGGTTATAGAAATGAAACGAGGAAAGAAATATGTGGAAGCTGCGAAAGCAGTAGACCGCGCAACATTATATGATGCACCAGAGGCTATCAGCCTTGTTAAAAAAGCAGCTGTAGCTAAGTTCGACGAGACCATCGAAGTTCACATCCGTACAGGCTGCGATGGACGTCACGCAGATCAGCAGATCCGTGGAGCAGTTGTTCTGCCACACGGAACAGGTAAAAAAGTTCGTGTACTTGTATTTGCTAAAGATGCTAAGGCAGAAGAGGCAAAGGCAGCAGGAGCAGACTTCGTAGGAGCTGAGGACCTCATTCCGAAGATCCAGAACGAGGGATGGCTTGACTTTGACGTTGTAGTTGCAACACCGGATATGATGGGCGTTGTAGGTCGTCTTGGTCGTGTACTTGGACCGAAAGGTTTAATGCCAAACCCGAAAGCTGGTACTGTAACAATGGACGTAACAAAAGCTGTTAACGACATTAAAGCAGGTAAGATCGAGTATCGTCTTGACAAATCCAACATCATCCATGTTCCGATCGGAAAGGCTTCCTTTACCGAGGAGCAGTTAAGCGACAACTTCCAGACGCTTATGGGAGCTATCACAAAGGCTAGACCTAGCACACTGAAAGGTCAGTATCTGAAGAGCGTTACAATCGCTCCGACAATGGGACCTGGTGTTAAGCTTAACCCGATTAAATTAGCTCAGTAATAAATTTTAAATACCCTGTACAGAGGAAACTTTGTATGGGGTATTTTTTTATACATTTATACACCTTGATTTTTGGGGGCAAAAATCCTACAATAAGGCACAAACAGAGTTGTAACAGACCGAAAGCTCATCAGAGCTTTTTCATATAGATTTTACAGAAGAAAATAATAATCATGTTAATATAAAAAAGATGGGGAAAACGTTTCTGTAAGTAAAACTTACAGATGAATTTGTCGGAACAGGGAGTATAAATTGAGATCAAAAAAGCGTAAAGCGAAGAAAATAAAAAAACAGGTAAACAAAATAAAAATGATACTCTGCCTGGTGGTAGAGGCTATCGTGATCCTGACACTTGTAGTGATCATCGGCTGGAATAAAGGGGTAGGTGACTGGATGGAGTCTCTGCAGAGACCGGTTGTCCGTAAGCTTGAGATGAGCGGTATCAACAGTCCCTACGCAGTGCTGATGCAGGTAAAAGGCGGAAAGATCATCGGAAATATGAAGGGCGATGAGAAGATCTATCCGGCTTCCATGACGAAGATCATGACGGTGATCGTGGCTATTGAGAACCTGGATGATCTGGATCAGGAGATCACTCTGACCCAGGAAATGTTCCAGGGGCTTTATGAGCAGGATGCCACCCAGGCAGGCTTTCAGCCCGGTGAGACCGTGCGGGCCATCGACCTTCTTTATGGTGCCATGCTGCCATCCGGTGCGGAGTGTTGTATCGCACTGGCGGATACCGTAGGCGGTTCCAGGGATGGATTTGTGGAGCTGATGAATAAGAAGGCACAGAGGATTGGAATGAATGATACACATTTCTGTGATACGACAGGGCTTCATGATCCGGATCATTACAGTACAGTGAGAGATATTGCGGTGCTGCTCAGGTATGCGCTTCGGAACGATACGTTCAGAGAGATCATTGAGAGTCCGCGGCATTCCACAGGAGTGACGAATATCCATCCCAGCGGGATCACATATTACAGTACCATGTTCAAAAATCTTTCTGACCCTTCCGTTACCGGCGGCAAGATCCTGGGCGGCAAGACAGGATATACCAGCGAGGCGGGTCTGTGTCTTGCAAGCTTTGCAGAGATTTACGACAGGGAATACATACTGGTAACGGCAGGCGCATCGGGAAATACCGGAAGCCCACTCCATGTGGAGGATGCGGTGACGATCTATAACCGCCTTGGAAAGGCCATTGAGGCACAGATGACAGGCAGTGATGGATCGGAGTCTTGAAAAGATAAAGGACAAATTTTGTGTATCGCGAAGCGTGTTGCAGAGAACGGAGTGAACAGTAATATTTTTGGATAAATAAACACTGGCACAGAGGTGTATGCTGCTGTATTGGCAGCATAACGCTTCTGTGCCGTTTTTTGATTCTTCAAAATGAAATCGTATAGCGGGAACCTGCAATGTATTCACGGCTGATGTAAAGCGGATTTCCATCAGGAGCTTCCATATAGGAATCCAGGATCAGCACGGGATCGCCGGAAGACAGACGCAAAGTTTTTGCCATATCCGGGGAGGCTGCAGTAACAGAAATGGTGCTGCGGCTGGATTCTGCGATCGTACAGCGGTAGGTGTTTTTGATATATTCAAAAAAAGAACCGTTTTCTACAGCGTTCGGATCAAAATCCGGGAAAAGCCGTGTGGGGAGCCAGGTGTGAACATCAATAACCGGAATACTGTCAGCCAGAAGAAGACGTTCCAGGAAAAAAACTTCCTCATCCGAAGTAAGCTGCAGAAAATCAGAGGTTACGCTGTTCGCAGGTTTTTTGCAGAAGGACAGTACGTGAGATTCCGGAATCCGGTCATTCTGACGGCAGGATTCGGAAAAGCTCATATTTTTCTGGGATTCAAATTTCCGGAAGATCATGGGGGATTTTACAAAGGTTCCTTTTCCCTGATGCTTGATAAGATAGCCCTGTGTGCAAAGCTCCTCCACGGTACGTCGGACAGTGATCCGGCTGACATGGTAAAGATCGGCAAGCTCCGGCTCAGGAGGGATTTTTTCTCCGGGCTTATAAGTACCGTTTTTGATCTGCTGGGTGATGATATCCATAAGCTGCTTGTAAAGCGGCTGGATCGAATTTTTATTTAACATGAAAATATCCTTTCTGAGGTTGTTCATAAAAGATATTTTACTATAGTGCGGATGTATTTGTCCAGTAAGTGACAAACCTCTGCAGTGCGTCAGAAGGTATATTGGATGAATAATTAATCATAAATCATGAATATACTCTTTACTATAACGTTATAATATGTTATATTCTTCAAAAAGGTAAAATGCAAAAGTACAAGAAGGAGAAATTCATCTGAAAATCCGAAAAAAACCTGTATTTTCAATGGATTCAGAGGATTACCAGACGAATTTCCACGAAAACCGGAGGATGAAAATGGACGCAGTAAAAATCGTAAATAAGATCAACAAAGAGCATGGAACAATCAAAAATGTGTATTTTCTTGCATGCGGAGGATCTCTTGTGGATCTGTATCCGGGATATTATTTTGTCCGTGCAGAATCCGCAGTGATGGATGCACAGTGGATCCCTGCAAGAGAGTTTGCACTGACACCGCCGAAGAAGCTGGGAAAAGACAGTCTTCTGATCATCTGCTCCCACAGTGGCAAGACAAAGGAGTGTCTGGAGGCAGCAAAAACAGGAATGGATGCAGGTGCGGCTGTTGTTACAATGACACATGCGCCAGGTTCCCCATGTGATACCGATAAATGGATCTCCGTTGTATACGACTGGGCACCGGGGGTAAAGGAAGCAGAGAAGCCTCAGGGAATTGTACTTCGTATTCTTAATGAGCTGATGAAGGTACAGGAGCCGGGATATAAGCTTTACGATAAGATCGTGGAAGGTTTTGAAAAGATCGATGATGTTATTGCAGCTGCAGTGAAGGATCAGCAGAATGCAGCATGGCTTTTTGCAGAAAAATATTCAGAGGAACCGAACCTTTATATCATGGCATCAGGAGCTTCCTATTCTCAGGCATATGGCTTTGCGATCTGCTCACTTCAGGAAATGCAGTGGATGGACTGCGGTTATCTGAACAGTGCAGAATATTTCCATGGACCGTTTGAGGTAACGGATGAGGATCATCTTTATATCCTTATGATGAGCCGGGGCAGAAACCGTATGATGGATGCGCGTGTGCTGACTTTCCTTGAAAAATACGGAAAGAAATACGAAGTGATCGATGCAGATAAGCTTGGTATGGAAGCAATTGATGACAGCTGTGTGGAATATTTTACTCCGATGCTGTTCTACACCATGACGACCGTTTACCGTACCGCTCTCCAGGATAAACGCCGTCATCCGCTGGATATGAGAAGATATATGGGCGTTGTAGAGTACTAAAGGTGTTGCTGTGCCTGTGCACAGAGAAAGGGAAAATATGAGTAAATACAGTACAAAGCTTCTTGGCTTCGGAGACAATGTAGTGGATATCTATGATCATCTGAAAACCATGTATCCAGGCGGAAACTGCGTAAACGTCAGTGTTTACGGAAAGATGGCCGGATGTGAAAAAACAGCGTATATGGGATATTTCGGAGATGACGACAGAGCAGAACTGATCATGGATACACTGGAAAAAATCGGCGTGGAAACCGTAAAGTGCAGACAGCTGCACGGCGAGAACGGTTATTCCAGGATCACATTAAAAGACGGAGACCGTGAGTTCCTGGATTTTAATGATGGTGGTATCCGTGGAAAAACACCGTATATCCTTGATCGTTTTGATCTGGAATATATGAAAGGCTTTGATGTGGTACATAGCGGAAATTACTCTTTTACGGAGGAAGAGCTGCATAAGATCAAAGAGGCGGGAATTCCGGTTTCTTTTGACTTTTCTGATGATTCCACAGAGGAATATTATGAAAAAACAGCACCGGAGGTTACTTACGCATTTTGCTCCTTTGACGGAACCGACCAGGAGGCAGAAGAGCATCTGAAAAAGATCATCTCCATGGGGCCGAAGCTTGCCATGGCCTCCAGAGGAGCCAAGGGCTGCATTCTTTATGACGGAAGGAATTTTTACCGACAGCCGGCAGCGCCGCTTACGGAAGTAAAAGATACTCTTGGCGCCGGGGATTCACTGATCGCATCTTTCCTTACCGGGTATATCGGAAGAAGGAAAAACGGCATGGCGGAGGAAACCGCGATCTGTGAAAGTCTTGAAGAGGCAGCTGCTTTTGCAGCGGGCATTTGTGGCATGGAAGGTGCTTTTGGCTACGGAAAAAAATATGAATAGCAGGAGGGGAAAATAATGGGACGCAATGGAAAAAGCAGAGCTCTTATCTGTTTTGTACTGTGTATGATCATGGCTCTGCCGATATATTTCAGCAGTGCAGTGGCAGTAAAAGCGGCAGAACAGCAGACCATCATCATAGGAACGAACGCAGAGTATTCACCATTTGAATACCTGGATGATAATGGAAATATTACAGGTTTTGATTACGATCTTCTGGAGGCGATCGCCAAGGAAGAAAACGTAAAGCTGGTATGGAAGGATATGCCCTTTGATTCCCTGATGGGTTCCATGGAGGCTGGTGATGTACAGGTGATCGCAGCCGGGATCGGACCTACGGAGGACCGTAAAAAAAGCGTTGATTTTTCCGATGTTTATTACACCGGTACACAGTGCATCATCAGCCGTAAGGATAATCCGATCAAGGATTTTGAGGAGATGTCCGGAAAAACCGTTGCAGTTCTGGAGGGTGCACAGAGTGATATGATCGCATCCGGCGAGACTACTGATTACGGTGAAGTTAAGGATGCCAAAGTAAAAAGATTTAAAAACGCTTCCAGTGCAGTCATGGAGCTGAAAAACGGTGGAGCAGATGCAGTTCTGATCGACAATATCATGGCGGAGATCTACTGCAAACAGAACTCAGACCTGCAGTATGAGTCCGTGCCAAGTACAGCAGAGGATACGGTTTTCTGTATTGAAAAAGGAAACACAGAGCTTGTCCAGATCATCAATGACGGGCTTGCAAAAGTAAAAAAATCCGGGGAATATGATGATCTTTATCAGAAGTATTTTGTGGACACACTTGAAAACAGCGAGGATGTGACAGATGTAGCAGCAACCGATGGTTTTCTGGGACTTTTAAGCTTTATTTTCCTTCAGGATAATCGTTGGAAGTTTTATATTAACGGTCTTGGGATTACGCTGATCGTTTCCCTTTTGTCAGTGATCGTAGGTATCCTGATCGGTCTTGTAGTGGCTCTGGTACGTCTTGGAGCTGCGAAAAAAGGCAGAAGAACCATTCTTTCCACGATCGCGGATATTTATGTTGATGTGATCCGTGGAACACCGTCAGTCCTTCAGCTGATGATCATCTATTTTGCAGTGTTCCACAGCAGGCTGGGATATGTGGCAGCAGTGGTCAGCTTCGGTATCAACAGCGGTGCATATGTTTCCGAGGTTATCCGCGGAGGTATTTTATCTGTGGACAAGGGCCAGAGCGAGGCTGGTCGTTCTCTGGGTCTTGGGTATAAAGATACCATGCGTTTCATTATCATTCCGCAGGCTGTAAAAACCATCCTTCCGGCAATGGGTAATGAGTTTATCCAGCTGATCAAAGAAACATCTATTTTAGGTTATGTAGGTATCATGGATCTGACAAAAGCGGCAAGCTATGTTTCTTCCCGTACTTATCAGATGTTTATTCCGCTGATCGTTGCAGGTATCATGTATTATCTGATCGTGAAGTGCCTGAGCCTTCTGCTGAAGAGATTTGAAAGGAGACTGAGAGAAAGTGATTGATGTTAAAAATCTGAAAAAGTCCTTCGGGGACGTACACGTATTAAAGGGAATCACAACTCACGTAAACAAGGGTGAGTGTATCTGCATCATCGGTCCGTCCGGCTCCGGAAAATCTACATTTCTGCGCTGCCTGAACCTTCTGGAAAAACCGGAGGAAGGAGAGATCACCGTAAACGGACAGCAGCTTCTGGATCCGAAGCTGGATGTAGATAAATTCAGGGAAAATGTGGGAATGGTTTTTCAGCATTTTAATCTGTTTCCAAATATGACAGTATTGAAAAATATCACCCTTGCGCCGGTGCGTCTTGGCAAATGGAATGCAGCGGAAGCTGATCAGAAGGCGAGGGCTCTTTTGAAAAGAGTCGGCCTTGAAGAAAAAGCCGATGTCTATCCCGGAAAGCTTTCAGGCGGACAGAAGCAGAGGGTTGCCATTGCCAGAGCCCTTGCAATGAATCCCCAGGTGCTTCTGTTCGACGAGCCGACATCAGCTCTTGATCCGGAGATGGTCGGAGAGGTTCTTGAGGTTATGAAGGAGCTTGCAAAAGAAGGCATGACCATGCTGGTGGTTACCCATGAGATGGGATTTGCAAGGGAGGTCAGCGACAGAGTGCTCTTTATGGATGATGGGGTGATTCTTGAGGATAGAAATCCGAAAGAACTGTTTGGGGATCCTCGAGAGGAAAGGACGAAGGAGTTTCTTTCCAAAGTGTTGTAGGGTTTTTCGTGGAAAAGTTTTGCTTTGAAAAAGCGGGGAAATTCGTGGGGAGGGGAGGCACTCGGAGTTGCGAAGCCCGTTTCCAATGCCATTTAGATAGAACATTTTGTAGATGATTCTTTATGTTACATTCTGTAATGTTTTGATATTTGGAGTGCTTTG
>NZ_WQQD01000019.1:0-56978 GCF_018785605.1 Blautia sp. MCC270 | reverse complement strand
GTTTGAGAATGATGTAAAAACGTATAGTATTCAAACAAAAAAGAGGCCCTGTATGTTGTGAGAATGTGATCCTTGCAGAAAAATATGCAGGTAAAAAAATGCCTGACAGAAATGTCTGTCAGGCATAGGAGACATAAAACAGGGGATCCGGAAATCCAGGATCGTATTGTACAGCTTTTACAGCGATTTCAGCACTTTAACAAGCCGTGAATTATCCTCCGGCATCATAATACAGAATCGTACAAATTCCCCGTCCAGGCACTGGAAGGAAGAACAGTCACGGATCATCATGCCTTGTCTGATGCAGGCTTCAAATACGTCATAGGAGGTCAGTCCGTTTTTCAGGATCCGGAGCAGGATAAAGTTTGCATAGGCGGGATAGATTTTGTAGGTGTCTGTATCCCTTAGTTCCCGGATCATCCGGTCGCGTTCGGAAAGGATCAGATTTCTGGTTTCTTTAATATAATCTTCATCCTGCAGCATGATCTCTCCTGCAAAGGCACCAAGGCTGTTAAGTGACCATGGTGTCTGTTTTTCGCGCATTTTTGCAAGAAAGTCCATATTTCCGGTGATGCCGTAGCCCAGGCGCATTCCGGGAGCAGCGAAGAATTTGGATACGCCGCGGAGTACCATGAGATTGGTGAATTCCCGTGTCAGCGGAACTGCGGTGATGGCGTTGATATCCGGGGCAAATTCCACATAGGTTTCGTCGATCATCACGAAGATATTTTTTTCTGCACAGAAACCGATAAGTCTGCGAAGCTCTTCCTGGATGATGGCAGAGGAGGTCGGATTGTTGGGATTGCAGAGGATGAGAAAATCATAGCCCTGCTCCAGCTTCCGACAGAGATCCGGAATGTCCGGCTCGAAATCATTGCTTTCCTGAAGGTGGTAGTATTCCTGGGTACTTCCGGAGAAAGAGAGCTCTCTGGAGTATTCAGAATAGGTAGGTCCAAGGATCAGAGTATGCTTCGGGGCACGCTCCTGGATCAGAAGGGAGATCAATTCGCTGGAGCCGTTTCCCGGAAGAATGAAATCAGCGGGAATATTGCAGTAGCTGGAAATCGTATTTCGAAGGGATGTGTATTCTCTGTCCGGGTAGGAGGAAAGGATATCCACGTGTTCTGCAATGGCTCTGCCGGCTTTTGGGGAAAGTCCCAGAGGATTGACATTTGCACCGAATTTGACGATGTTTTCTTTTTTCAGATTGTAGTAGCTGCAGATCTTTTCTATATCACTTCCGTGAAAAACGGGTTTGGTATCCATTTTTGTCACCTCACATTTTTATTTTTTTCGTAAAAAATTTATATCCAGTATACACCAGAATCCAGGACAAAAAAAGACGGGATAAAAAGTTTCTGTATTTTTTTCGAATAGGATATTACTGAAAATTGCTTTCTGGAAATGTATGGGAATATTTGATACAATGAGCAGGTAGCGAATGTAGATTGTGAATATCCATGCTGTTTGTTAATGCGGACCGTGAATATCCACATTTTTTCCGGGGCGGGTAAGTTTTCAGGGAGAAACAGCAGGAAAGGAAACAGAAAATATGAATACAGAAGAGAAAAAGATCGCAGTGATCGGAATTGGTGGTGTTGGTGGTTACATAGCCGGGCTGCTGGCGAAGGCGTATCCTCATGTGACGATGGTTGCACGTGGCGCCAGGGCAGAGAGCATCCGGAAAAAAGGCCTGGTGCTTCACAGTGATTATAAGGGTGAGATTGTGGCAAAGCCAGAGCGGGTAGTTCCAATTCAGGATATGGGACAGCAGGATTATATTTTTATCTGTGTAAAAAATTATTCACTGGCGGAGGTGTGCGAAAGTATCCGGGACATGGTCACGGATGATACAGTGATCATTCCGGTGATGAATGGTGTGGACCCGGGAGAAAACATCCGCCGTCTGGTTGGTAAGGGAACGGTTGTGGATTCGCTGATCTATACGGTGGCTTTTGCCAATGAGGATTTTTCCATTTCCCAGCAGGATACGTTTACGTGGCTTTGTATTGGAATAAAAGATGCGGATGAACGGCAGCAGAAGAAAGTTGCAGAAGTGGCAGGGATCCTGAAAGGTGCGGATATTGACTATAAGGATCAGGGGGATATCGAGGTGGAAATCTGGAGAAAGTATATCCTCAACTGTGCCTTTAATGTGATGACTGCTTTTTATGATAATACCATCGGGGAGCTCCGCAGAGATCCGGTGAAAGCGCAGCAGTATGAGAAGCTTGTATGGGAAGCTGCCAGTGTAGGTCAGGCCAAGGGGGTTGCGTTGACGGATGAGCACATCAATGAGGTAATCCATAAATTCCGCCATGTACATGCAGATAATGCAACCAGCTCCCTGCAGAGAGATTTTCGCATCCGGAGAAAACAGACGGAGCTGGAAACCTTCAGCGGCTATATTGTGAAAGAAGCGAAGAGACTTGGTGTTTCCATTCCGCTTTCCGAAAAAATATATCAGGGACTTATGGAAATAGCAGAAAAATTCTGACCGAAAAGGTGAGTTTTTCTGGTGGAATCCTGTATGCTCTGGTACAATGGGGATATAAAAAATCCTGTATCGCAGGCTGAAAGGTTATCTGTGATATCGGAAGGGAGGAAAAGAGATGAAGAAAGTATTTTTGGCTGTTATTGCAGTGATCGTGGTCCTTGCCGGAGGACTTATGCTCAGTTACAACGGGCTTGCTGGAAGTAAAGAAGCTGTGGAAACTGCAGAGGCTGATGTGGATACCATGCTGCAGAGACGTGCAGATCTGATCCCGAATCTTGTCAGCACGGTAAAAAGTTACACGAAGCATGAGACGGGGGTTGTTGACAGGGTTCTGGAGGCGCGGGACCAGCTGATGAATGCAGATACCGTGGAAGAGAAATCTGAGGCAGATCAGCAGATGGACAGTGCACTTTCCGGTCTGAAGGTTGTGGTGGAAAATTATCCGGAACTGAAAAGTGATACTACTTATGTGGGCCTGATGGATGAACTGTCCGGAAGTGAAAACCGGATCTCTGTAGCGAGAAAAGATTATAATGAGGCTGTGAAAGCTTATAACACAAGGCTTGTGAAATTCCCCGGGAATGTATTTGGTTCCATGTTTGGCTTTGAGAAGGCGTCATATTTTGAGGCCGATGATTCAGCAGCAGATACGCCGGATGTAGGGGATATGCTGGCAGAGTGATAAGATCAGACCATTGTTCTGATGAAATGAAAGAACGGATAGAGGGAGAATATCCTATGAAAAAATGGATCGGACGGATGGCTGTGCTGCTGGCTTTTGTATTGACGCTGTCCGGAAGTACGCTGGCAGCTTTCGGGAAGATCCCGTCTGCCACAAAAGAATTCTATGTTAATGATTATGCAGGGGTTTTCAGCGATACCTGGAAGGAAGAGCTTTGCAAGGCTGGTGAGCAGCTGTATGAGGATACCACAGCGCAGCTGGTTGTCCTTACCGTGGATACCACCGATGGGGAAGACATCAGTGATTATGCAGTGGAAACCGGCCGCAAATGGGGAATTGGTTCAAAGAAGAAAAATAATGGTGTCCTGATCGTCCTTTCGATTTCGGACCGTAAAGTCTGGGTATCTGTCGGCTACGGTCTTGAGGGAAAGCTGCCTGATTCAAAGACCGGACGACTTCTGGATGAATATGCAGTTCCTTCCTATAAAGACAATCAGTTTGAAAAAGGTACCGTGGAGCTTTATTATGCACTGCTAAATGAGATCCGTGAGGAATACGGCCTGGAGAAGATAACAGCTCCCAGGTATGAGAAGGTGCAGCAGGATGTGGACGACGATGAGGATGAGGGAACTGTCTGGGAGATCGCGCTGGGGCTTGTAATGATCGTTTTGCTCATGGTGGGCGCATATCTGCTGTGCGTGATGCTGCCTGTATTTCTTATCGTAACTATGGTTCTGGTTCTGAAGGGCCTGATAATGAAATTGTCGGGAAAGGATACCGCAGACTACTGGAAAAAGAATTTCAGCCGTATGAGTGTACTGCATCGGCTCTTTAATTCCCTGTTTCCGCTGAGCTGGATCCTGGGAAGAGGGGGAAAAAGCAGCGGCGGAAGTTCCGGTAATGACGATGACAGAGATGATGATTATGACAGCTACGACAGCGGAAGCTCCGGAGACGGAGGAAGCTTCGGCGGTGGCGGTGCAGGCAGGGATTTCTAGTGGTGTCGGCATGAATCGCCGGTTCTCTTGTACAGCACAGGCGGAGCTTTTTAATGCTCTTGACAAAATTTCTCAACTTTGCTACAATGACGAAAATCAATTCCGTGAGGGAGTAATTCGCGTGTAGACGTGGTTTGTCAACATACTGGTGCATGCACCTGGCAAATCTTAAAGAATGAGACTCATGTATATTTTATTTCTGTTACAGAGATAGAGTATACGTGGGTCTTTTTTTATGGCTCCGAAGCGGATGAATATGCAAAGGAGAAGAAAGATGCTGTTATTTATGAAAGTGCTTTTTACCCAGTTTATTGCGGAAATGGGTGACAAAACACAGCTGATGCTGGTGGCAATGACTTCCAGGTTCAAGCTGAAGGATATTTTGCTTGGAACCGGTGTTGCTGTCCTGGTGCTCAACGGACTGGCAGTGCTTGCAGGAGGTATTATCAGTACCGTGGTCCCTACCTGGCTGATCCGTCTGATCGCAGGTGCAGCGTTCCTGTTTTTTGCGGTGACAACGCTGAAGGGTGACGATGATGAGGAGGAGAATGTTAAGGATCGCAAGATCAAATTTGCACCGCTGTCTGTATTTTGTACATTTTTTGTTGCGGAGCTGGGGGATAAGACACAGCTTACCGCAATTACATTTGGTGCCAATGAGGGACTGAGTTCGGCGGTTGTGGTATGGCTTGCCTGTTCACTGGGACTTTTTGCAGCGGATGTGATCGGACTTCTGATCGGATATCTTCTGAAAAGCAAGGCACCGGAGGGAATCCTCAATACAGTTGCATTTGTTATTTTTTCCATTTTTGGAATCCTGACGCTGAGACAGGGATTTGGCCTTCTGCTCGGGGCGGGCTCTTCTATGATCCTTCCACTTACCGTAGCGGTTACGGTTGTGTTTGTGATCGTCTGTCTTGTGCTTTATAAGCAGGCGAAAAAGAATTAAATTATTATAAGGAGCTTTGCACAGAATAGGGCTCATACCTGAAAAAGCCTCTGCATACACTGTAAAAAAGCGTCTTCGGGGGCTTGGCAGTGAAGGATTATATTGAAGAACGTGCAGTTGAGATCGCAGGATATATTGTTGAAACAAAGGCTACGGTGCGGCAGGCAGCTAAGAAATTCGGGATCAGTAAGAGTACGGTACATAAGGATTGCGTAGAACGCCTGAAAGTGATCAATCCGGCTCTGGCCATAGAAGTTCGCAAGGTACTGGATGTAAACAAGCAGGAGCGACATATCCGGGGAGGTATCGCTACCCGGGAAAAATATCTCCATGCTCACATGCGGTGAACAGGCGGTCCGGGTTAAATGCTGATCATAAAATATCAGTGTTTATGGAGCCGGGTAAACTAAAATATGAATGTCTGTGTTATTATCCGGCTTGCTCTGGTTGACATACCTGATAAGATGTGCGAAGATTTATCATACGATAGAACAGCAAAATAAAGCACATAGGAAAGAGAGGATTTTATCATGCTGAAACAGTTATCCATCTATGCAGAAAATAAAAAGGGTGTTATGCAGAACATTACCGGTATCCTGAAGGATGAGGATATCAACATTCTGGGCTCTGTAACCAATGACAGCGCAGAGTACGGAATCGTACGAATGGTAGTTTCGGAGCCGGATAAGGCAATGGAGGCTCTGATCGCTGCCGGATATCTCTGCCACGTGATCGAGGTGATCGGAGTGGAGGTTGAGGATAAGACTGGAAATCTGAATGATCTGCTTCTTACACTGAAGGACAGTAATGTGAGCGTGGATTATCTGTACCTCTCCTTTAACCGTGATTCCGGCAAGCCGATCATGGTATTCCATACCGAGGATATCATGGAAGTGAGATCCTGCCTGAAATCCAGAGGCTATACCGTTTTATAAAAACAGGATTTTACCGTGTGGTAGAGGCTTTTATCCGTTTGATAAATATTAAAATATTCTATATTATAAACACGAAATATCAATTTTACAAATGTATATGGCCATGCTATCATATATCCATAATAGTTCTTAACCTGTAAACAGCCACCTCAGGATATGTGAATGTCCGTATCATACAGGCCGGGAACTAAAAAACTCATCACATAAAGTTAATAATTACACCCATGAATAGATCTGTGGATCAGCGTACACAGATTCCTTCAGAAAGAAGCTGTTACGTCGGCGGAGTTTTCTGTGTCTCCAATGATGTGACAGCTTTTTTCTTTTGCTCTGAAAAAATTCGCAGTAATTTCACAAAAACATGATACAGTAGGAAACATGCTATGATCTGTTTTGCAAAAATGTTCAAGTTTATGAGCATGCGATAAAGTAAAACGCAGATGTTTGATTTACAGAATACAGAGGATCAGAAAAAAATAACAGCCGATAGATAATTCAGCTGTCCAGAACAGAACGGACTGGAATTACTACAGACAGACGAGGAAATGAAATGAGACCAATAAGAATACAGAAAGCGGAAAAAAACAAAAAACAGGGAAACAGAGGGTGGATCTATCTCCTGGCGTTTCTGTTTCCGGTGCTGATCTTTACGCTGGGCTTTGCATTGAAGGGTGTTTATCCTTTTGGAGAAAATTCGGCGCTGGTGGTAGATGGAGTCCATCAGTATACAGCCTTTTACAGGGAACTTTCAGAGCAGCTTGGAAAGGGAACGGGCTGGACCTGGTCTGCACATGCCATGGGATATAATTTTTACGGATTGTTTTGCTATTATCTCTGCAGTCCGTTCAGCTTCCTAATACTGCTGTTTATGAAATTCATGTATGTAAACGAGGCTGTCACTGCGGTGATCCTGATCAAGGCAGGGCTTTGCAGCGTATCCATGGCATGGTATTCCGGGAAAAAATATCCGGGCAGAGGAAGTATGGCAGTTTCTCTTGGCTGTATGTACGCACTGTCTGATTTTTTTATAGGCTATTACAGCAATGTGATGTGGCTGGACTGTATCATGCTTCTTCCGGTGCTTGCATATCTTACTGAACAGCTGGTGCATACCGGAAAATGGCGAGGGTATTGTCTGGTGCTGGGGTACTGTATTTTAACCAGCTATTATATGGGATTTATGTTATGCACATTTGCTGCTTTTTATTATCTGGCAGAGCTGGCTGCGGCAGAATCCGGTCGACGGCCGGAGAAAATCCGTTTTTCATTATTGAAATTTGCCGGGGCGTCTGTTGCCGGAGCCGGACTTGCAGGAATCACACTGATCCCCGGAATTGCTGCGGTATCCAGAACTGCAGCGGCGGAAGAGGCAGGCACCGGACTTTCGGGAGTGTACGGAGATATCTGGAAACAGCTGGGCGCATTATTCGAGGATTCCCTGTCCTTTGTAAAATCCGGCGACCAGGGAGATGTGAACCTTTACTGTGGCTGTGCAGTGCTGCTTTTTGCCGGGATTTATTTTCTGAATAAAGAAATCCGCACAGCAGAAAAAATCGTAACAGGTATATTGATCGTTTTGTATTTTGCGGGGATCCATATCACAGCGCTGAATCTGCTTTTTCACGGATTGCATAAACCTGTGGGAATCCCCAATCGTTTTGTGTTCATCCTGATATTTCTGCTGTTGAAAATGTCCTGTGATGCATGGGGAAATGTGGAAAATGAAAGCACAGGAAGAATTTTTGCCGGACTGATCGCTGCAGAGGGCTTCTGTATCGTTGTGGGGATCAAAAGCGGAAATATCTGGGGACTTCTGCTTACAGCAGGGGTTCTTGCAGTATTCTTTCTGGTTATGTGGACGGAACGGTGTATCTGTGGAAAACTGTCCGGTCATGCCTTCTGCTGTGTGGAGATCCGAAAGCTGGGATGTCTGGTGCTGGCAGTGCTGATCCTTGCAGAGACAGGAATTCATGGAATCGTCAGTATTACAGATAATGGAACCGTAAACCGTGATATTTATGTGGAAAGTGAGCAGGAGGTTTGTGGATTACTGGAATCTGCCGGTGTGGATCAGGTGGATTACCGTGCCGCCATCGTAAATCCTCTTGTGAGAAATGAAGAGATGCTGTATCAGCTGAACGGGATATCTATGTATTCCTCTACTAATACAGAGGTAATGTGGGATTTTGTAAAAAACATGGGCTTTGAAAATCTGGAAAATCGTTTTCAGTATGCGGGATCCACGGAAGTGGCGGATATGCTTCTGGGAATACGATATCTGTTTTGCAGGAATACAAGAAAGCTTCATACTGTTTATAAAAAAATCGGAGAAAGCCAGTCCTTTGATCTCTATGAGAATCCGAGAGCACTGAAAGCAGGATATATGGTCAGTGATTCCGTACTGGACTATGCAATGGAAGGAACAGATCCACTTGAGGTTCAGAACCGGCTGCTCAGCGGTATTGCGGGAAAAAGACTGTACAAAATGCAGACGGTGTCTTCAGAAGCAGTATGGGCCGGGACTGTGGATTTTGATATTTCGCTGAAAAAAGGGGAGCATGGGTATCTCTATATTCCGGGGACAGAGCCGGAAACTGTAACGATCAACGGCCAGGAGCAGAAATCCGATTACTGGAATAATAATTTCCTGGATCTTGGCACTTATGATACGGATACGGTTGTGCATGTAACTGCGGAAACCGGAACGCAGGAAGCGGTTCTGGGAACTTACCGGGAATCGGACCTGGATGAGATCTATGAAATGCTTTCTTCCCGGCAGATGGATCTGAAGAATGGAAAGGGTACCATAGCTGCAGCAAAGGATGGAATGCTCCTTCTCAGCATATTTTATGATCCTGATATGCAGATTTATGTAGATGGGAAAAAGGTCGATGGGAAAAGCATCCAGGGGCTTACCGGTGTAAAGCTTTCGGCCGGGACACATACGGTTACTATGAAATATCGGACTCCGGGGCTGCAGGCGGGAGCAGTTCTTTCTATATTAATAGCAGGAATACTGGGAATACTCTGGTATATCAGCAGAAGAAAAATGGGTATTTCCGGCAGGTTGTGACATCTATGGAGAAAACCGTGTAAAACCCCTGTAAAATCAGCAAAAATTCTTTATAAAACACCTTGACAAGCCCTGTATTTACGGTCTATAATGAGCAAGCGTGCGAATGAAACGTTATATTTTCGCATGCCGTAATTTGTAAATAGCAACCGCAAGGCCCCATGGGAAAGCCCATGGAGAAATAAATCGGGAGGTGAAATGGAATGCCAACATTCAACCAGTTAGTAAGAAAGGGCCGTCAGACAGCTGTTAAAAAATCTACAGCACCGGCTCTGCAGAAAACATACAACTCTTTAAGAAAGAAAGCAGTTGATCAGGCTGCTCCACAGAAACGTGGTGTTTGTACTGCTGTTAAAACAGCTACTCCTAAAAAGCCTAACTCAGCTCTTAGAAAGATCGCCAGAGTTCGTCTTTCCAACGGTATCGAGGTAACAAGTTATATTCCAGGAGAGGGTCACAACCTTCAGGAGCATAGCGTTGTTCTTATCCGTGGAGGAAGAGTTAAGGACTTACCTGGTACAAGATACCACATCATCAGAGGTACTCTTGATACCGCAGGTGTCGCTAACAGAAAACAGGCTCGTTCCAAATACGGAGCTAAGAGACCTAAAGTTAAAAAATAATTTTTGTAGATCAGAAATCTACGCCGCTTCCTGATTGCAGATAATCAGGAGGATTACAAAGATATTATTCATCTAATGTATTACAGCGGAAGACTATAAAGATTTGTACGGTATTCCATATACCCTGTCGGTTGCGGGTTAAATATAGGACCTTACCAGTGCGAACATGCAATAGTTTTACTGCGTGAGTACCGATGATATAATCAATATGATTAAGGAGGGAAGTAACGTGCCACGTAAAGGACATACTCAGAAAAGAGACGTTCTGGCTGACCCGATGTACAATAACAAAGTGGTTACCAAGCTTATCAATAACATCATGTTAGACGGTAAGAAAGGTGTTGCTCAGAAAATTGTATACGGTGCATTCACCAGAGTAGAGGAAAAAGCTGGTAAACCAGCAATTGAAGTATTTGAAGAGGCTATGAACAATATCATGCCAGTTCTCGAGGTAAAAGCAAGACGTATCGGTGGTGCTACTTATCAGGTTCCGATCGAGGTAAGAGCAGACAGACGTCAGGCACTTGCTCTTCGTTGGCTTACAATGTTCTCACGTAAGAGAGGCGAGAAGACAATGGAAGAAAGACTGGCTAATGAGCTTCTGGACGCAATGAACAACACAGGTGCATCCGTTAAGAGAAAAGAAGACATGCACAAGATGGCTGAGGCAAATAAAGCATTTGCTCACTATCGCTTCTAATTCGAGGAGGAAAATTCATTGGCTGGAAAAGAAGGAAGAGAATATCCATTAGAGAGAACCAGAAATATCGGTATCATGGCGCATATCGATGCTGGTAAAACAACTCTTACAGAGCGTATTCTTTATTACACAGGTGTTAACTACAAGATCGGTGATACTCATGAAGGTACAGCGACAATGGACTGGATGGAGCAGGAGCAGGAGCGTGGTATCACAATCACATCCGCTGCTACAACATGTCACTGGACTCTTGAGGAGAACTGCAAGCCAAAGCCAGGTGCTCTTGAGCATCGTATCAACATCATTGATACACCAGGACACGTAGACTTCACTGTTGAGGTTGAGCGTTCCCTTCGTGTACTTGATGGTGCTGTCGGCGTTTTCTGTGCTAAGGGTGGTGTTGAGCCGCAGTCAGAGAACGTATGGCGTCAGGCTGATACCTACAATGTACCTCGTATGGCATTCATCAACAAGATGGATATCCTTGGTGCAAACTTCTACGGTGCAGTAGAGCAGATCAAGACTCGTCTTGGTAAAAACGCTATCTGCCTTCAGCTTCCGATCGGAAAAGAGGATGACTTCAAAGGAATCATCGATCTTTTCGAGATGAAAGCATACATCTACAATGATGAGAAGGGTGATGACATCTCCATTACTGATATCCCGGAGGATATGCAGGAAGATGCAGAACTTTATCATACAGAGCTGATCGAGAAGATCTGCGAGCTGGATGATGACCTCATGATGGAGTATCTTGAGGGAGATGAGCCTTCTGTAGACAAGCTGAAAGCTGTCCTCAGAAAAGCTACATGTGAGTGTACAGCAGTACCGGTTTGCTGCGGTTCCGCTTACAGAAACAAAGGTGTTCAGAAACTTCTGGATGCAATCCTTGAGTATATGCCGGCTCCTACAGATATCCCGGCTATCAAGGGTGTTGACCTTGACGGCAACGAAGTTGAGAGACATTCATCTGATGATGAGCCGTTCTCCGCTCTTGCATTCAAGATCATGACTGACCCATTCGTAGGAAAACTTGCTTATTTCCGTGTTTATTCAGGAACAATGAACTCCGGTTCTTATGTACTGAATGCCACAAAAGATAAAAAAGAGCGTGTTGGACGTATTCTTCAGATGCACGCTAACAAACGTATGGAGCTGGATAAGGTTTACTCCGGTGATATCGCTGCAGCGATCGGATTCAAATTCACTACAACAGGTGATACAATCTGTGACGAGCAGCATCCGGTAATCCTTGAGTCCATGGAGTTCCCGGAGCCAGTTATCGAGCTCGCGATCGAGCCTAAGACAAAAGCTGGACAGGGCAAACTTGGTGAGGCACTTGCTAAGCTTGCTGAGGAGGACCCGACATTCCGTGCTCATACAGATCAGGAAACTGGACAGACCATTATCGCTGGTATGGGTGAGCTTCACCTGGATATCATCGTTGACCGTCTTCTTCGTGAGTTCAAGGTTGAGGCTAACGTTGGTGCACCTCAGGTTGCTTACAAAGAGACAATCACCAAGCCTGTTGATGTAGACAGCAAGTATGCTAAACAGTCTGGTGGTCGTGGACAGTATGGTCACTGTAAAGTTAAATTCGAGCCTATGGATGCCAACGGAGAAGAGCTGTACAAGTTCGAGTCCACAGTTGTTGGTGGTGCTATTCCGAAGGAATACATCCCGGCAATTGGCGAAGGTATCGAGGAAGCTATGAAAGCTGGTATCCTCGGAGGATTCCCGGTAGTTGGTGTACATGCAAATGTATACGATGGTTCTTACCATGAAGTCGATTCTTCTGAGATGGCATTCCACATTGCAGGTTCTCTTGCATTCAAGGATGCTATGCAGAAAGCAGCTCCGATTCTTCTTGAGCCAATCATGAAGGTCGAAGTTACTACACCAGAGGATTACATGGGTGACGTTATCGGTGATATCAACTCCCGTCGTGGACGTATCGAGGGTATGGAAGATATCGGTGGCGGTAAGATGATCCGTGGATATGTTCCGCTTTCCGAGATGTTCGGATATGCTACAGACCTTCGTTCCAGAACACAGGGACGTGGTAACTACTCTATGTTCTTCGAGAAATATGAGCAGGTTCCGAAGTCTGTACAGGAGAAGATCCTTTCTAAGAAGGACTGATCCACTATAAATAAATAAAATGCTTGCAAATAACCTTGGTTTGCAATATAATCAAGGTTAGCAAGTTTAAATCTGAAAAAATGCTCTGATCACAGAGTCAAGTTTTTTAAGGAGGACATTTTAAAATGGCAAAGGCTAAGTTTGAGAGAACAAAACCGCATTGTAACATTGGTACCATTGGACACGTTGACCATGGTAAAACAACTTTAACAGCTGCAATCACAAAAGTTCTGGCTGAGAGAGTTGCTGGAAACGTAGTAGAAAACTTTGAAGATATCGATAAAGCTCCAGAAGAAAGAGAGCGTGGTATCACAATTTCTACAGCTCACGTTGAGTATCAGACAGAGAAGAGACATTATGCACATGTTGACTGCCCAGGACATGCTGACTACGTTAAGAACATGATCACAGGTGCAGCTCAGATGGATGGTGCTATCCTTGTTGTAGCAGCTACAGATGGTGTTATGGCTCAGACAAAAGAGCACGTTCTTCTTGCTCGTCAGGTAGGTGTTCCTTACATCGTTGTATTCATGAACAAATGTGATATGGTAGACGATGAGGAGCTTCTTGAGCTCGTAGAGATGGAGATTCGTGAGCTTCTTTCCGAGTATGACTTCCCAGGAGATGACATCCCGGTTATCCAGGGTTCTGCTCTTAAAGCTCTTGAGGATCCGGCTGGCCCATGGGGAGATAAGATCATGGAGCTTATGGATGCTGTTGACAGCTACATTCCGGACCCACAGCGTGACACAGATAAACCGTTCGTAATGCCTGTAGAGGATGTATTCTCCATCACAGGACGTGGTACAGTTGCAACTGGTAGAGTTGAGGCTGGTGTTCTTCACGTATCTGATGAGGTTGAGATCGTTGGTATCAAAGAGGAGACTCGTAAAGTTGTTGTAACTGGTATCGAGATGTTCCGTAAACTTCTTGATGAGGCTCAGGCTGGTGATAACATCGGAGCACTTCTTCGTGGTGTTCAGAGAAACGAGATCGAGCGTGGACAGGTTCTTGCTAAACCAGGAACACTTACATGCCATACAAAATTCACAGCTCAGGTTTACGTTCTGACTAAAGACGAGGGTGGCCGTCATACACCATTCTTCAACAACTATCGTCCGCAGTTCTACTTCAGAACAACAGACGTAACAGGTGTTTGCAACCTTCCAGAGGGAACAGAGATGTGCATGCCTGGAGATAACATCGAGATGACAATCGAGCTGATTCATCCGATCGCTATGAGCCAGGGTCTTACATTCGCTATCCGTGAAGGTGGACGTACTGTAGGATCAGGACGTGTTGCTACAATCATCGAGTAATCGTTAATTAGTATAACATCCTAATTTAATATATATTGAGTACCGCAAGGTACATTGTGTCCAAACGTAAGATACCCCGGAACCGTAAGGTTTCCGGGGTTTTTCTGTTGGGTGGAAAGTAAAATCATCTATGAATTTTCAATGCGGAGATTAAAGGAAATTTATCAATAAGACTAAGTAAAGATAAATTTAAAATTGAAAAATAAGACCAGCGGTGCCAAAACGGTGCCAAAAAAACTCCTGCGAATGTTTGCTATTCACAGGAGTAATTTTTTTACCAGCCTTTGATCTGTTTGATCTGTTCAGCACGTTCCGGATCACGATGATATTGCAGTTTCAGACGGATTGTTACCACAATATCCAGCTTTTAAAAGATGACAAGGAGCAGGCAGTTAAAGATAAAGAGGAAGCTGAGAAGTGTGCGGAAAAAGCCGAGAAAGATCTGCATAGCCTGGAAGAACGCAGAGAACGGTTACAGCCGGTAATGGATAATGTCAGCAAAGAAATAAAGGAATATGGAACAGTGAAAACTCTACTTCCAGAAGCTGGTGCATTGGAACGTGCAACAACCTACCGGGATAAGAAAATAAAACCACTGTTTACTCAGGTGAAAAATAAAATTGCTGCGATGGCTGCACAGGTTAAAGAACTTGCCGAAGAAGTAGAAAAATGGAAACACAAATATCAGAAAACAAAGCAAGCATATAACCAAATACAAAGAGAGTTAGATGCAGTGCGTGAAGAAAAAGAGCAGTTATTTGATGAAAAACAACAATTGCAGGATGTTTCTGATAGATATGACCGGGTAGTGCGTGTTCTTGGAGAAAATGCTGTAGATGATGCGGTACAACAGGATATACAGGAGCAGAAGGCATTAGAAGAAAAGCGACAAATGGAGCAAATGCCAACAGGAAGTATTCACGAAAGACTTGCCTGGGGAGCCAGAAAGAGCAGTCGGAAGGCTGCTCTTTGGCAATCTAAGAATAGAGTTTTGGGATAGAATATGATAAAATGTAAGAGATAAATCGGTATTTAACGAGGAGGTAATGATTATGAGTAGAAATATAAAAGGTGGTTTTTTAACATTAAGTAGTGTTGTTGGTATTGTAGGAATGATAATAGCGGCAATGCAAAATCCAGCAACTGCATGGGTAACGCCACCTGGAAGAATGATTATAAGTATTTTAGAAAATGGATTATTGATTCCTACGGTTTTATTCCTTGTTCTTTTTATTTATGGATTGTATATTCTCCTAACGGAGAAAAACGATTGAGCAATACCGGTTTGTCGAATTAAGAAAACCGGTATTTGTGGAGGAGGAATTCTGTAATGAGATTTTTTGAAAATACCCGTAAGCCACAAGGCTTCGGCGGAAAATTGATGACGAAGATGATGAACAGCGGTCACGCCAAATTATCGCAATGGGGATTCTCAAATATCTCCACGAAGTCTGATGCTGAAGTTCTTGACGTCGGCTGTGGCGGCGGAGCAAATATTGCGGTCTGGCTTGATAGATGTAGAAATGGCCACGTGACAGGAATGGATTATTCTGAGGTTAGTGTGGCAAAATCTCAAAAATTGAACGCCCTCGCCATTAAACAAGGGAAATGTAATGTAGTTCAAGGAGATGTATCTGCTATACCCTTTTCTGACGCGACTTTTGATTATGTTTCTGCCTTCGAAACAGTTTACTTTTGGCCAGGATTAGTAAAATGCTTTTCCGAGGTCAACCGTGTGCTGAAAAGCGAAGGCATATTCCTGATTTGTAACGAGAGTGACGGAACGAATGCCGCAGATGAAAAATGGACAAAGATGATCAATGGTATGAAGATTTACACATCTAAACAACTTGTTGCCGCTTTGAAAGAAGCGGGTTTTACAGAGATCAAAACGTATTCAAATGCAAAAAATCATTGGATAAGTATTGTTGCAACGAAATAGCCAAATTCCAGTTTGTATAATTGAAAAAATGAAAAACGCATAGACAACTGTGTCTATTAGTGAAAATACGACATTTCTCGCTTTGTGTCGTGTTATTTGCAGATAACAGATTCTATATTTGATGATGAAAGGAGGAGTTGAGGTGGACCAAGTAAAAATCGGGAATTTTTTAAAAAAACTTCGCAAAGAAAAAGGCATTACACAGGAGCAGTTGGCAGAAATATTAAATGTCTCTGGAAGGACCGTATCCAGATGGGAAACCGGAAACAATATGCCGGATATCAGTATTCTTGTGGATATTGCAGATTATTATGATATCAGCATTCCTGAGATTATCAGTGGAGAAAGGAAAAGCGAGATGATGAACGAAGAAGAAAGAAAAATTGCTAAAACAATGTCAGATTATGCAACTACAGAGAAAGAGAAGATTTTTAAGGAAATGAAGCTCCAAAGTGTCATGGGAGTTTGTGCATTGGTTCTATACTGGATTCTGCATGAAACAGGTGCATATATGTATAATGATGTGTTAGGAAAGCTTGCCGGCTATTGTGAGACCTTGGTATCTGTGTCAGTCATAATGATAGCAGCATTTACGACAGGATCTTTAAGCAAGGTGCGGAGCAAGAGTAGGAAAGTTTTTGTGTTCGAAAATTTCCCAAAACCTATGCAATTAGTTGTAACTGCAGTTGTTGCCTTTGGTGGAGCTGCTGTGATCAAGCTGGTACTGGTGTATTTTTTCGGCTTATAAGTATTTTCAAATTCGTATTACATACTATGAAAAAGAACTTTTTGACATTCTTACAGATGCGTGATAATATGCTTATAGAAAAAAGAGTGCTACCGATAGACGGTTAGTCCGTTTTACTATTTAGAATATCTATCAAAAATAACCGCTTAGTTTGCAGACTGGGCGGTTATTTTTGTGGTTTATGATTATCCTTGCCTAATGTATATCCGATACAAAAGCAGGTTAGGCCGAAGCTCACTACTGCTATGAAGTCAACAATACTCATTGGCTTAGTTCTTCTTTCCAGTGGATTCCCTTTTGGGTTTCTATGTAATCAGAGGGTCACAGGTCTCCGTTTCACTTCGGTCGTTGCAAAACGAGTGCCAGTGGCACTCTGCAACCCTCTGTTGAAGGACTAACCGCCTACCGTTATGGTAGCACCCATATTCTGATTATAACCGCCTGAAACTGTCGGCGCAATATGAAGTTGACAGATGAGAGTAGGGCAACTGTAGAAAAGAATCTTTTCGACCAGGGATTCCGGTGCCAAAACGGTGCCAAGAAATCAGGCAAATAAAAATAGATGGTGCAAATCAGCCGTTTTTCACTGTATTTTGGATAGAAAACCATAAAAAATATGAGGTAAAACGGGATTAAAGTATCGCGAGGGTGGACGTACTGTAGGATCAGGACGTGTTGCTACAGTTATCGAGTAACCGTTAATTAGTATAACATCCTAATTTAATATATATTGAGTACCGCAAGGTACATTGTGTCCAAACGTAAGATACCCCGGAACCGTAAGGCTTCCGGGGTATTTTTACGAAAAATATTCATAAAATTTCTGTTTTATGGATTCAAGAAATACCAGAATTCATGCCCCTGGCATACGATATATCTTTCCAGCCATTCATTAAAAGGGATATTAAAACGATCAGTATCTGGAGCTGGATAGCATAGGTAATCGTCTCTGCCTTCTGATACAGCCTGAAGATCCATGGTTATATCGCCGATGTCCTGTAAGCAAAGAACAGGAAGATGATATGTAAACTCCGGATCAGATAAAATAGGCGTACTATTCCAAGATTCCTTTTCTTTGAGCGCTCTTTTTAAAGAATAAATGGTACAGCTGACTAAAGAACTGCCTTCCTCTCCGCAAAAAAGTTCCATGCCATTTGAGCAGGATAAAAAAGCTTTGTATGAGGCAGGAAGTTTCATATTGGGAAAATATTTTTCAAACAGCTGAAATTCTTCAGGTGTTACAGGAGGGTTAAATTTATGAGTTACTTTTATAGGTTCATCGCCTAAATGCCACTGATAGACCCATCCATTATTTTCCATTTCATATTTTAGATTGTTGAAAATTCTGTAGATTGCACGGATGTCTTCCATTACATATATGCTCCTTGATCGATGTGATATTGTAAAGATTCATATGTCTGCTTTATTTGATAACGGAGAGTAATTATAGCATGCTTAAAAGTTTTTTCAATGCTTTTTTGTGCAGAATTTACCAAAACCCTCTCGACTTTATACCACGTTAATGCTATACTTATACAGCTGTTTAACGTTTTAAAGCAAAAAATAAAAGTGAAAATACAGGAAAGAAGATAGAAAATGAAGATCGTTGTATGTATGAAGCAGGTACCGGCAACTTCCAAGGTTGATATCGATCCGGAAACCGGTGCCATGAAACGAATGTCCGGTGAGACAAGGACTAATCCATATGATCTGTTTGCATTGGAAACAGCCCTTGCGATCCGGGAAAAAACAGGCGGAACTGTAACCGTTCTTACTATGGGACCGCCTCAGGCGGAAGAGATGATCCGGGATGCTTATACCATGGGTGCTGATGAGGGCGTGATCCTTTCAGACCGAAAATTTGCGGGAGCGGATGTTCTGGCAACCTCTTATGCGTTAGCACAGGGAATCCAGGTGATCGGCGGTGCAGATCTGATCATCTGCGGAAGACAGACCACAGATGGTGACACAGCCCAGGTTGGACCGGCCATTGCAGAGCATCTGACCATCCCACATGCTGCATGGGTAGCTGAGATCATGGACGTCAATGAAAAAAGCATTCAGGTCCGTCAGGATCTTGTCAGTGTTTCCCAGGTTTCCGAGATTCCGTATCCATGTCTTTTAACCATTGACAAGGATACCTGCGTGCCACGTCTGCCATCCTATTTATTAAAGAAGGCAACTTCAGACCGTCCGGTACGGATCTTAAGCTTTGAAGATATGCCGGATCAGGATCTGAGCCGTTACGGACTGATCGGTTCCCCCACCTCTGTGGAAAAAATGTTTGCGCCGGAGGAAAGTGAAAAACAGGTTTATCTGGAAGGAACTGCAAAGGAAAAGGCAGACAAGCTTGTTGCTCTCCTGACCGGAAAGAAGATCATATAGGGGGAAGCGGAACATGGAATTTTTAAAATTTGATATAAACAAATGCGTACTCTGCGGAGTATGCGTGGAGAAATGTCCTTTTGGGGCCCTTACCATAGAGGGAAATGGAATTGTTGTAGGCGATGCCTGTCGTATGTGTGGGCTTTGCGTTCGTAACTGCCCGGAGAAAGCTATCCGGTTTGAGCAGAAGGCGAAATCCTTTGACAAGGATAAATGGAAAAACTTTCTTATCTATGTGGAGCAGGAGAGAGGAGAGATCCATCCGGTTACCTTTGAGCTGATCGGAGAAGCAAGAAAGATGGCTGTCAAAGTCGGTTATCAGGTTAACTGTGTGATCGTCGGAGGAAAAGGAACAAAGGAAAATGCGGAAAAGCTTCTGCCGTATGGCGTAGACAATGTGTACGTATATGAGCATGAAGGCTTCGAAGGCTTCCGCGCAGACTGTTATACAGACGCAGTTGCAGACTGTATCGCAGCAAACAAACCAAGCTCTGTGCTGATCGGAGCTACTGCGCTGGGGCGTTCCCTTGCACCGAGGCTTTCCACCAGATTCCATACGGGACTGACTGCAGACTGCACAACTCTGGATATCCGTTCCAACACCGATATGATCCAGATCAGACCGGCTTTCGGCGGAAATATCATGGCTCAGATCGGCATCACCAAATCAAGGCCACAGTTTGCCACGGTCCGTTATAAGGTTATGGACAAGGCAGAAAAAGTAAAAAATCCGCATGGTCAGGTGGTTGTATGTCCGGTAAATGAAAAAATGGCAGATTCCAGGATCAAGATTCTGTCATCCAGGGTCATTGATAAGGTAAAGAGCCTTGAGGAAGAGGATGTTCTGGTAGTAGCAGGCCGTGGTGTCCGGAATGAAAAGGATGTGGAAATGTGCCGGGAACTGGCAGATGCCCTTGGCGGACAGCTTGCCTTCACCCGTCCTATGGTAGAAAACGGATTCGGAGATGTTGCACATCAGATCGGACTTTCCGGAAGAACTGTCCGTCCGAAGCTGATCATCACCTGCGGCGTATCCGGTGCTATCCAGTTTACCTCCTGCATGACAGGATCTGACTGTATCGTAGCGATCAACAATGATCCGGAGGCACAGATCTTTAATGTTGCAGATTACTGCATCGTGGATGATCTGTATCAGGTTGTACCGGAGCTGACAGAACTGATAAAGAATCGGAAGGAGGATTAAGTCATGGCATATCCCTATAAAAAAATGACTTCAGAAGATTTTGACTACATCCGTTCTGTGACTGCTTCAGATCGTGTATGGGTCGGCGACGAGATCGCAAAAGAATATTATCGTGATGAGATGCCGGAGTACGGAGTTTTTCCTCCGGAGCTTTATGTGGAGGTTTTAAATAAAGAAGAGATCTCAGCCATCATGGCTTACGCATATAAAGAAAATATCCCGGTGGTATGCCGTGGCGCAGGAACCGGACTTGCAGGTGGAGCAACCTGTAAATATGGTGGGATCATGCTGTCCGTGATGCGCATGAACAAGATCTTTCCGATCGACAGAAAGAACCAGACCATCACAGCGGAGCCGGGAGCACTTCTCATCGATATCCAGGCGGCAGCAGCGGCAGGCGGACTTTTTTATCCGCCGGACCCGGGCGAAAAAACAGCTTCCATCGGCGGCAATGTTATCACAAATGCCGGTGGCATGAAAGCGGTACGATATGGACTGACCAGGGATTTTGTCCGCTGTATCGAGGCAGTTATGCCGGATGGTTCCATCATGAATTTTTCATCCAACGTTGTGAAGAACACAACGGGATATGATGTAAAAGATCTGGTGATCGGCTCAGAGGGAACCTTATGTATCCTGACTCAGGTAACGCTGAAGCTTCTTCCCGCACCGACCTGCACCTGTACCCTTGTAATGCCGTTCAGGAGTCTTGAGGAATGTGCAGACATGGTCCCGAAGGTTCTGGAGCTGCCGTTTGTGCCAACAGCCATCGAGTTTCTGGAAAGAGAACTGATCGATATCGTAAAACGCAATCTGAATAAAATGTTCCCAGTAAAACAGGGAGAAGCAGTGCTGATCGTTATGTATGATGCTTCCAGTAAACAGGAACTTGACAGCGCAGTAGAGGCAGCAGCGGAAGCAGCCCTGGCAAACGGAGCCCTGGACTGCTGTATCGCAGGCACACCGGAGCGTGCCGGAGCTGTATGGAGTGTCCGGGGCGGGATTTTGGAAGGAATGAAAGCAGATTCTGTCGCACAGGAGGAGTGTGACGTAGTTGTTCCGCGTGCAAGGATCGCAGAGTATGTAAAAGCAGCCAAAAAGATCGCAAGTGCACATGGTATCCGTGTAGAGCCCTGCGGACATTGCGGAGACGGAAATATCCATACAGAGATGCTCCGTGGACCGGAAATGAGTGACCAGGAGTGGAAGGAAGCCACTCACGCAAGTCTGGTAGAGCTGTATGCACTGTCCAAGGAACTGGGCGGACAGCTTTCCGGTGAGCATGGCATCGGAAACGGACGTCTGGAATTCTTGGAAGAATTTGCGGGACCGAGAATGATCGCTCTTTATAAAGCCATCAAGCTGGCTTTCGATGATAAACTGATCCTGAATCCGGGAAAAGTCATCGAATATAATAAATAAAAAATGGGGGAAAGAGAGATGAGTCAGAATAAATCATTACAAAGTAAAATGCCTCTGGCTATGGGACTTGCGTTCGTCGCATTTACCACACAGTTCGGAGGCGGATTCGCATCAGGAGCGCAGATCTATCAGTACTTTATCAACTACGGTATCTGGTGTCTGATCCTGCCGGCAGTGACACAGGGATTGTATGCATTGTTTTTCTGGTATGGAATGCGCTATGCTTATAAACACAAAACCTACGATTACAGAAGCTTTTCCGACAGTCTTTACGGAAAAACGAAACCGGTTATGTCCAATCTCTATGAGATTTGTTACCTGATCATGATCGGAACTGCATCAGCAGCAGCCTTTGCAACCGGCGGTTCCACACTGCAGACACTGTTCGGGATCCCATACTGGCTCTGTACACTGATCATTGCAGCATTTATCTTTGTGATCGCGCTTTTCGGAACCAATGTCGTAAGAAAATGTGCTTCTACATTAAGTGTGCTGATCATCATCGGTCTTGTACTGGTACTTGTTCCGAATATCATTGCACAGTGGGGAGATATCACAGCTTCCATCCATACTATGTCCTCCGGAGAAATGACTGTACTTTCCTCCGAGAGCGGAGCCTTTGGACCGGCTCTCTATTCAGCAGTCCTTTATTTCTTCTTCCAGCTGGCATCTGTTTCTGTTATGTACCAGCACATGGAGGATGTAACGGACGAAAAACAGATCAACAAAGCAGCGATCTGGATGTTTGTATGCAATTTCTGTGCAATGGAGCTTTCCATCCTCGGACTTCTTGCCATTGCATATGTAAGTGAACTGGCATCTGCATCGGTACCGATGCTGGTACTGGTCCAGAACGGTGTAGGCGCCGGTATCCTGACACCGATCATTTCTCTGCTGATCATCCTTGGAGCTATCTCCACAGCAGTAAATATGATCTCCGGTATTGTGACCCGCTGCGTAAATGCAGTGGAGCGTCGTATGGACAGCCCGGCGAAAAAAGCGCAGGGACACCTTGGAAGAAATGCAGTTTTTACAGCGATCTTTACATTCCTGGCATTTGCCATTGCACAGTTCGGTCTGATGACAGTTGTTAAAAAGGGATATGCATACCTTGGATATGCGGCGTTTATTACATTGTTTGTACCGTTTGTTGTACATGCCGTTGCGACAAAGGGAAAAGAGATCTGAAGAATAAAAAGCTGAACAGAAAATCCCCCGTTGATCCGTATGGCAGGATCATCAGGGGATTTTGTCAAAGTTCACAAAAATATTATAAATATTTTATTAAATATTCCAGATAGACAACATATATTTTTTCTGATATTATTACGTACAGTTATTAAATAGTTACGAATCAGAAGGATTGTTACTGAAATATTGATTTATCGTCAGGCAAGACCTTATAGTAGTATAGGAATAGGTTTTCTATATACTGTAATGGTCTTTTTTTATTTGTTTGGCAGCGGGGGAACAGGACTATGGTTATCCATAAGATTTTGAATAATAATCTGATACTGTCCAGGGATGGACAGGGACATGAAGTTATTGTAAAGGGCTGCGGAATTGCCTTTCAGAAAAAGAAAGGACAGCAAGTGGAGGAGTCCAGGATCGAGAAGATCTTTACTGCGGAAAATGCCCAGATCAGCAAGGAGATACAGGGTTATCTGACTGCTATTCCGGAAAAATATCTGGATTTTGTGGAAGCCTTTGTAAATGATGTGAAGGAAAAAGAGGGGATGAAATTAAATGACAGTATTTATTTTTCCCTTAGCGACCATATCATGGGTGCGATCTCCAGACTTGAAAACGGGATCCGCCTTCAGAATATGCTGCTTCTGGATATCAAGCAGCTTTATCATAAGGAATATGAGATCGGCTTGGAATTACTGAAAAAGGTAAATGAGATGTTCGAGGTAGATCTTTCTGCAGATGAAGCAGGATTTTTTGCATTGCATTTTGTGAATGCGGAAGATGGCGGCAAGACGGACAGCTATCAGATTTCCATTATCGTACATCAGATCCTGGACATCGTGGAGAAGTATTATGACAATATGGAATTTCAGGAGGATAATCTGTATTATCAGCGGTTTCTCACGCATCTGAAATATTTTGCCCAGAGATTCCTTCATAAAGAGCTTCACTATGATGAGAATCAGGAGCTTTTCAAGATCATCAAGGAGCAGTACAGAGAAGCTTACGGCTGTGTAAAAATGATCTATCTTATGATGGAAGAGGAATATAAATACGCTATGACTGAGGATGAAATGCTGTATCTGACGATTCATATCCAGAAGATCACAGAAGACCATAAACGTCTGAAAAATCTGTGAAAAGAGATTGTTTTATAAATTAGGTGTTAATGGATTGTTACTGAAATACGTGCCATGTGCGTATCTTTTCAGGCAAGACCTTTAATATAAATTTCAATATTTATTATTAAAGGAGGTCCCCAAATGAAAAAGGACTATGCAAAAACTGCAGACACACTGATTGCAGCGCTGGGCGGAAAAGATAATATCACCCGTCTGTTCCACTGCATGACAAGGCTTCGTTTCTATGTGAAAGACAGATCGAAGATCAACGAGAAAGAGATCTTAAAGCTTTCTGAGATCTCCGGCGTTAACTGGCATGAAGATCAGTTCCAGGTTATCGCAGGAAATGAAGTGAACGCTGTTTACAAGGCATTGGAGGACAAAGGTGTTCCTACCGATGATGCACCGGCAGCGAACTCTGACAGCTCAAAGAGTGTTGTTTCAAAAGTTATCGATGCCATCACCGGATGTATGACCCCGATGATCCCTGCCCTGACTGCAGCCGGTATGATCAAAGTTGTACTTACTCTGCTGACAACTTTTCATCTGGTATCAGAAACAAGCAGTACCTACCAGGTGATCAGTTTTATCGGAGATGTTACTTTCTACTTCATGCCGTTCCTGATCGCAGCAAATGCTGCCAAGGTTTTCCGCGTGAACCAGTCACTGGCGCTGTTTATTGCCGGTGTTTACTTAAGCCCTACCTTTGTAACTATGGTAGCCGGTGATGCGGCCATCACACTGTTTGGTCTGCCGATCACAAAAGCAACTTATTCTTATTCCGTTATTCCGGTTATCCTGATGGTATGGATCACACATTATATTGAGATTCTGGTTGATAAGATCACACCGAAAATGGTAAAACTGATCCTGAACCCGACACTGGTAATTCTGATCAGTGCACCGATCGCCCTGATCGTAGTTGGACCGCTCGGAACAATTATTGGTAACGGACTTGCGGTAGCCATCAACTTCCTGTCCGTAAAACTTGGTTTCATTATTGTAGGTATCCTTGCAGCAACCTTCCCGTTCATCGTTATGACTGGTATGCACCATGCGCTGACACCAATCGGACTGAATGCCATTGCAACCGGTGGTACCGATACACTGATCTTTGTATCTCAGGTATGCTCTAACCTTGCACAGTCCGGAGCTTCTCTTGCAGTAGCTGTAAGATCCAAGGACAGCAACATGAAACAGCTGGCAAGTGCAGCCGGTGTCTCCGCTCTTATGGGTATCACAGAGCCTGCTCTGTATGGTGTTACACTGAAACTGAAAAGACCGGTTGTAGCAGCTTCCATAGCAGCCGGAATCGGTGGTATCGTAGGAGGACTTCTTCAGGTTTCTCTTTACATTGCACAGAATTGTATCATGGCGATCCCGGCGTTTATCGGTGAGAAGGGATTAAGCAATCTGCTTTATGGAATCATTATGATCGTGGTATCTTTTGTAGCTGCTTTTGTTCTTACGCTTATCTTCGGATTTGAGGATGTAAAGGCTGAGACAGAGGATGAAGTACAGAACACAGATACAGAAAAACAGCCGGCACAGCAGAGTGCTCCGCTTGTAGATAAGATCGAGCTTTGTGCACCGGTAGCAGGAACTGTAAAAGCACTTTCCGATGTTCCGGATAAAACTTTTGCTGATAAGGTTTTAGGTGATGGAGCAGCAATCGTTCCATCAGAAGGTAAGGTTTATGCACCGGCAGATGGTACGGTGGCAAATATCATGGACAGCAAACATGGAATCATGTTTGTGACAGAAAGTGGAGCAGAAATTCTGATCCACATCGGACTTGATACTGTAAATTTAAATGGTAAATATTTTAAATCCCATGTTTCTGATGGAGATAAGGTAAAAAAAGGAAAGCTTCTTGTGGAATTCGATATGGATGCCATTAAGAAAGAAGGATATGATCTGATCACACCGGTTGTTGTGACCAATATTTCTGATTATATCAAAGCAGTATGCATGGAAAAAGAAGATGCAGCTGTAAATGCAGGAGATAAATTCCTGACTATTGTATAAGAATAACAACGAAACATCAGGCGGAGATAACAGATCCGCCTGATGTTTGTAAAAAGGAGAAAATTAAAATATGAAAAATTATAACCGTATGCCGGAAAACTTTCTCTGGGGCGGAGCAACCGCTGCAAACCAGTATGAAGGCGGTTGGGATGAGGATGGCAGAGGCCCATCCATTGCAGATATCCTGACAGGAGGAAGTGTGGATAAGGAACGTCGTCTTACACCGCCGGCACCGTTACCGGAAGAATTTTATCCCAATCACCAGGCGACTGATTTTTATCATCACTGGAAAGAGGATATTGCTCTTTTTGCAGAGATGGGATTTAAGGTATATCGTTTTTCTATTTCTTGGTCCAGAGTGTTCCCAAATGGGGATGAGGAAACTCCAAATGAGGAAGGCCTTAAGTTCTACGACAATGTGATCGACGAACTGAGAAAATATAACATTGAGCCGCTGATAACGATCTCTCATTATGAGAATCCCCTTCATCTTTCTCTGGAGTATGGCGGATGGAAAAATCGTAAGATGATCGATTTCTATCTTCGATTTGCAAAGGTTTTATTTGAGAGATATAAAGGTAAGGTAAAATACTGGCTGACTTTTAATGAGATCAATATGCTGACGCAGGACTTTGGTGCGGTATTCTGTGCAGGAATGCTGGACCCGAAGGATGTATGTGAGCAGAGCCGTTATCAGGCAATGCATCACCAGCTGGTAGCAAGTGCACTTGCAGTTTCCATGGCTCATGAGATCGATCCGGAGTTTATGCTTGGCTGTATGCTTGCTTATCACAATGGTTATCCATATACCTGCCATCCGGATGATATCTTATATGCACAGCAGTTTGGGCAGATCCACAATTCCATTGCCGGTGATGTTCATGTAAGAGGATATTATCCGGGATTTGCAGCGAGATACTTTGAGGAGCACGGAATCCAGCTGGAGGTTCTTCAGGAGGATAAAGAGATCCTCAAGAAGGGTACGGTGGACTTTTTCACTATCAGCTATTATTCCAGTAGCTGTGTCAGCGTGACAAAGGACGGAGAGAAAACGGCCGGAAATGGAAGTGACAATCTGAAAAATCCATATCTGAAAGCTTCCGACTGGGGCTGGCAGATCGATGCAACTGGTCTTCGCTATGTTCTGAACCAGATCTATGACCGCTATCAGATTCCGATCATGATCGTGGAAAATGGTCTTGGGGCGGTGGATCAGCTGACAGAGGATGGAAAGATTCACGATGATTACCGTATTGAATATATGCGCCGCCATATAGAGCAGATGAAGGAAGCAATCCATGACGGAGTAGATCTGATCGGCTACACCTGCTGGGGCTGTACAGATCTTGTCAGTGCCTCCACTGGAGAATTCAAGAAGCGTTATGGTCTTATCTATGTAAATAAAAATGATGACGGGACCGGAGACTTTTCTAGAATCCGCAAAGATTCTTTTTACTGGTACAAAAAAGTGATTGAATCCTGCGGGGAAGAGCTTTAACTGAATCAACTGCGAAGCAGTTATCTGGTGTAGAATTATGTAGCGAATGCGGTTGCTTTTATCCGGTTGACGACAAAATCCTGGAGTATGACAATGTACTCCGGGATTTTTTTGGAAGGTTGACTTTTACACGGTAAAGTGTAATACTTATTGTAAGTGACGAATGTGAGGAGTGTTTTTTATGCCGGATGAAAAAGTACTGCAGGTAGCGATACTTATATGGGGATGTGTATTTTGTGCTATAGCTGCATTATGTATATTTCTGAGCAGTAATTATGACAGGGAAAAGCGTCGGTATCTTATCCTGATGGAGAGTTTTGCTTCCATGTTATTGCTGATGGATGCCATGGCGCATATTTTCAGCGGATATCCCGGAGTTCTGGGCAGTGTGATGGTCCGTATTTCGAGTTTTCTCGTATTCCTTTTAAGTGACGTAGTCCTGCTGTGTTTTCACATTTATGTGAGTGTTTATCTGTTTTCGAAGAGGGAGCGGAGAACATTAAAAAGAGTAAAAGCCGGATATGTTATTGCTGCTGCAGGGGTTGCTTTTGTGGTGATCTCGCAGTTTACTCACTGGTATTATTACATAGATGGGGATAATTATTACCATCGGGCACCGTTATATATTATGTCAATTCTTCTTCCGGCAGCAGGCTTGCTCATTGATCTTACGCTTCTGCTCCAGTACAAAAAGAGAGTCAGTCGGAAGCTCCTGTTCTCTATGCTGTCATGCGTTGTACTTCCGGCAGTGGCGGCAGCTGTGCAGGCATTCTGGTATGGAATGTCGCTGATCGAGTTTTCTGTTGGTATTTCCATGATCATTATGTTTATCGTGACGATGACGGAGCTGAATCAGGAAATGTATCAGCTGATAAGCAGAGAGGGCAAGATAAAGGAAAGACTTGAGATCGCAACGATACTGAATAAATGCATTGCTGAGTTGATATCAGGAGAAGATGAAGATGCGGCGATCTCCAATCTGCTGCGTATTATCAGTGGGTATTTTGACGGAGATCGCAGTTATATTGTTCAGATCGATGAAAAGAGGAATGTCTGTACAAATACCTATGAGTATGCCATGAACGGAGTGACTGCTGAGAAGGATAATCTTCAGAAGGTTCCCATGGAAATGCTGGATATCTGGATGGACAGCTTTCGGAAAAATGGCCTGTATTATATTCCGGATATTGAGGAGGAGCAGGGGCAGCCGTATTATGAGACTCTGAAGATGCAGGACATTACCAGGCTGCTGGCCGTTCCTTTAAACAGTGACGGAAAGATCATAGGATTTCTCGGGGTAGATAATCCGAGACTGCATTATGAGGATCATACGCTGCTGTCATCCATACAGTACTTTTTAACGGACAGCCTGAAAGCCAAGGAGCGTAAGGCGCATCTGCAGTACATGAGCTACCGTGATATGCTGACGACCTTGTATAACAGGAACAGGTATATTCAGGTTCTGGAAGGTATGAAGGCAAAAACAGTGATAAAAACAGGCGTAGCATATATTGATATCAATGGTCTGAAACGGGTGAATGATCTTTACGGACATGAGGCCGGAGACAGGCTGATCATAAATATAGCGAGTTCCATGCTTGCGATTCTGCCGGAAAATGCTTACCGGGTAGGTGGCGATGAATTTGTACTCATCTGTTTTGACATGGATGAGAAGATTTTTCGAAGTAAGGTCCGGGATATCTGTGACAGCATTGCTGCCAAAAGGATCAGTGTTTCTGTTGGTGTTGTCTGGGAGGAAAGCTCTTCGGAGCTTGAGACAATGCTGAGAAGAGCAGATGATCTTATGTATGCGGAAAAAAAGAAATATTATGAAAAGCATGGAACGATGTGAAGGTATGCAGCAGAGTGTAAGAGGAGGTCAGAAGAAAATTCTGACAATGCTGTGCCCGGTATTTTTATACCGGGCATTTCGTTTGTGCTAAAAGAAATGCCGGAATAAAAATATCAGACGAAATTTTGAAAAATTTTCTGTAACATTTTTGAAATCAGTGCGTCTTATAAGTGAGAAGGGAGGAAAGAGAAAAACCGATGAACATAGAGGAACTTTACCGGACATATTTTGACATTGTATATCGGTATATCCGTTCTATCTCACAGGATGGATCGCTGGCTGAGGAAGTGACACAGGAGACATTTTTTAAAGCTCTGGAAAAGATAGATCAGTTCCGGGGTGACTGTGATGTGCGTGTGTGGCTCTGCCAGATCGCAAAGAATACGTTGTACGATCATCTGAAAAAACAGAAGAAGCAACTTCTCGGGGATGAGAAGCTGGAAAAAACAGAAAGCGCTGGCGGAGAGCTTCTGGAGGAAAAGCTGGCGCAGCGGAGCCAGGCTATGGAAATCCACAAGGTTCTGCATAGACTTTCGGAACCGTACAAAGAAGTTTTTTCCCTGCGGATCTTCGGAGAGCTGACCTTCCGTGAGATTGGAATGCTTTTTGGAAAAAGTGAAAACTGGGCGAGGGTGACTTATTACCGTGCAAGAGTAAAGATCGGAGAGGAGCTGGAGCAATGAGGATCACATGTGATGTAATACAGGATCTGATGCCATCTTATGTGGACGGCATTTTAAGTGAAGACAGTCAGGCGTTGGTAAAAGAGCATATGGAAGCTTGTAAGGAATGCAGAAAAATGTTGGAGATTATGAAAGAGGAGCAGGGAAAAGAGCAGGCTCAAATGATATTATCTGCAGCCTCCGGAGCACGACACAGAGTTGGTGAAACGGAAAATATCAGAAGCGCAGCCGCACTGAAAAAAATCCGGAAAAAATTAATAATACGCAGAGTGCTGACAGCAGCAGTGGCAGTTATCCTGACACTCATCGCTGCGGCAGCAGGCTATGACCACTGGTATTTCAACGAAAAATACATGACCCTGGAAAACAGCGGAATGTACGTGAAAAATAACAGTTTGTATTCTTCCAATAATCTCATCAACCGAATGAAAGTACAGTACACAGAAGATGGAAAAACAGAGTTCGTCTATGCCATTGACGCGCCATATGCAGGAACTCTGGAACTGAAAGGCGATGACATGCTGCTTCAGGATTTTTCCAAAAAGACAGAGGAAGTATCACCGGAAGACGACAGCACCCCGGAAACGGTAACAGAGGTTTATTATATGAGTGAGGAGGCCAGAAAGAAGAGCCTGGAATTAACAGAGCTGGAAGCAAAGGGAGATCTGGATGCAGCGGAGAAAATTGTGGATGAGATGAAACAGGAATCGAAGCTGATATGGTCGGAACAAGAGGATAGAAATACCGCATCGTCTATGTTAAAATAAAACCTGGACAGTACAGTGAAAAAGTTCTATAAAAATTCTGTGCTGTAGGCAAAAAAACAGACAGCAGTGAATTTACGTATTTACTGCCGAAGAACAGGGGGACATAAGATGTTATTTGTATGCTATCCAAAATGCAGTACCTGCAAAAAGGCTCAGAAATGGCTGGATGAGAGTGGCGCAGAATATACGTTGCGTGATATTAAGACGGACAATCCAACTGCAGAGGAACTGAAAGTCTGGTGGGAAAAAAGCGGTCTTCCGCTGAAGCGTTTTTTCAATACCAGTGGAAATATTTATAAAGAGATGAAACTGAAAGATAAACTTCCGGAGATGAGCGAGGAAGAGCAGCTTGCGCTTCTTGCAACAGACGGGATGCTTGTGAAACGACCAATCCTTGTTGGGAAAGACAAGGTGCTGGTGGGCGCTAAAGAAAAAGAATGGGAAGAGTATCTGAAATCATGAAAAAGAAACTGAATTATGCGGATATCGTTAAGGAAACCGTGATCCTCACCGTGGCAGTGGCGATCATTGCAGCGGCGGTATATTTTTTCCTAGTGCCAAGCCATACGTCGGTCAGCAGTATTTCCGGTCTTGGAATCGTGCTTTCCAACTTTGTGCCGCTGCAGCTGTCGGCGATTACCATGATCCTGAATGTGGTATTGCTGATCATTGGATTTTTTACCTGTGGAAGAGAGTTTGGAGTTAAGACGGTTTATACCAGTGTGATGCTGCCGTTGTTTCTGGGATTGTTTGAGATCATTTTTCCAAATTTCGGTTCCATGACAGATAGCCAGGAACTGGATGTTCTGTGTTATGTTCTGGTAGTGAGTGTGGGACTTAGCATTCTTTTTAACAGGAATGCATCCTCAGGCGGACTGGATATCGTAGCGAAGATCATGAATAAGTATCTCCACATGGAACTTGGAAAAGCCATGTCCCTTTCCGGTATGTGCGTGGCACTTTCTGCGGCGCTTGTGTATGATAAAAAGACGGTAGTCTTAAGTATTCTGGGAACGTATTTTAACGGAATCGTTCTGGACCATTTTATTTTTGATCATAATATCAAGCGGCGTGTCTGCATCATCACGAAAAAGGAAGAGGAGCTGAGGCAGTTCATCATTCACGACCTGCACAGCGGTGCAACGATCTATGAGGCCATCGGAGCCTATAACATGGAAAAACGCCGTGAGATCATAACCATTGTAGATAAAGGCGAATATCAGAAGCTGATGAAGTTTATAAACCAGGAGGACCCGAAAGCGTTTATCACGGTTTATAATGTATCGAATATGCGGTATCAGCCGAAGAAATAAGAATATTTTGCTGGAATAAAAAAAATCCCGGGACAAAACTCCCGGGATTTTTTTTGCCATATTTTACAGGAAAATATATTTCAGGATAAACAGCACTGCCAGTACATACATCAGAACGCTGATCTTCTTTTCTTTTGCCTTACCTGTGATCAGGTTGATGGCTACGTATGTGATAATTCCCATGGAGATACCTTCGGAAATGCTGTAGAAGAACGGCATTGCGATGATACATACATAACATGGGATCGCCTCGGACATATCGCTGAAATCAATGCTGATAACATTGCTGAGCATGTACAATCCAACGATCACCAGAGCCGGAGCTGTGGCAAAGGACGGGATCGCCAGGAAGATCGGAGACAGGAACAGGGACAGGCCAAATAAGATGGCGGTTGTCACTGCGGTAAGTCCGGTTCTTCCGCCTTCGGATACACCGGAAGCACTTTCTACGAAGGTAGTGGTTGTGGATGTACCAAGAACTGCACCGGCAGTTGTTGCAACTGCATCTGCAAGAAGTGCGCCCTTGATGTTAGGAAGCTTGCCATTTTCATCCAGCATGCCTGCTTTAGAAGAGACACCAACGAGAGTTCCAAGAGTATCAAAAAGATCTACAAATAAAAATGCAAACAGGATAACAAGGAAATCCAGTGAGAAAACTCCGTCAAACTGCAGCTTCGCAAAGATCGGAGCAAGGCTCGGGATAGAGAGTCCGTTGCTGAAATCCGGGAGCAGGCTGTAGAAGCCGATCTCCGGGTTCGGAACATAAAGTCCGGCGAACTGACAGATGATTCCAAGTCCCCATGTGATCAGGATACCCCAGAGGATGTTTCCCTTTACATTTTTAACAACCAGGATTCCGGTTACGATGATACCGATCAGAGCCAGGATAACGGTGATCCCAACGTTGTTGAAGGAAGCCTCTACACCCTTGGCTGCGTTGTAGCCATCTACAGAGAAAAGCTGCAGCAGAGTGGAGCCGCCGATCACGATATTGGCATTCTGTAATCCTACAAATGCGATGAAAAGACCGATACCAACACTGACTGCGGATTTCAGGTTTAGAGGGATCGCATTGAAGATCGCTTCACGTACATTGGTAAGTGAAAGAACGATAAATACGATACCTTCTGCAAAAACTGCAGTCAGTGCATACTGCCAGCTGTATCCCATACCGATAACAACTGTATAGGCAAAGTATGCGTTCAGACCCATTCCTGGTGCCAGTGCAAACGGGTAGTTGGCGAAGATTGCCATCAGCAGCGTTCCCAGGAAGGCTGCCAGTGCGGTAGCTGTGAATACAGCTCCGGAATCCATGCCGGTTGCGGACAGGATGTTCGGGTTAACTGCCAGGATATAGGCCATTGTCATGAAGGTGGTGATACCTGCCAGAACCTCTGTTTTGGCGTCCGTTTTATTTGCGGACAGCTTGAAGATTTTTTCTAACATATTTCTTTCCCTTTCTTAAATATGTTTTTGGACAACATGTCTATTTTATCATATAAAAATTTCGTATGCAATCGTTAGTGCTTAACAGATATTGTTATGTAAGGTAATTTTTTGCAAAATACTTTTACAAGCAGGTAATTTGTGTGTAAAATACAGAAAAGAGAGTATTCGATTTACAGACGGGTTTATTTTGCAATGAAAGGGGGATGGATAATGTCTGAGAAAAAACTGCGGAATATTACAGATGTGCTCTGCTTTTTGATGATCCTTGGGTACGTGATGTATCTTGTGGCCACCTGGGGAAATCTGCCGGAGAGGGTGCCGATCCATTTTAATGCGCATGGGATCCCGGACCGGTATGGAAAGAAGGGCAGCCTTCTTCTGGAGCCGATTTTGGGGCTGCTGATCCTGGCACTTCTGATGTTCTGTCAGAGATTTCCACAGTGGTGGAACTATCCAGTTGAGGTGACAGAGGAAAACAGAGAGCATATCTTTGAGATTGCGTCAAAAATGATGTCTGTGATCAAGCTGTTATCCATTGGAGTATGTCTTTATGCCGGGATCAGCGGGAATCTGGGAACGGCACCTATGTGGCCGGTGTGGATACTGATCACAGGGATTTTCGTGACATTGATCCTGGGGATCCGGGGGATATATAAGGCTGGTAAAGAAACTGGCATGGATGAGGATGATAAATCGTGAAGCGGTCGTGTTTGTGATCATATAGCAGAGTGAAAGGGAAATGTTCGATTTATTGTACTGAATATGGATGGAACCAGCGAAAGCGGATCGCGAATATCCGCTTGGCGAAATTATAATAAAAACAGGAAAGGAATCTCAGGAGCATATGGCAGATACAAGAACAGATGAGCTTTACAGAGCGCTTCAGGATAAGGGATATCCCGATGAGCTGTGCCGGGAAATCGCCTATAAATATATGAATACCGATTACACAGCTACACGGATGCTAGGGTATTTATACAGGGTGACAAGTCCCAGAGTGGAGGATGTGATCGATGAGATGCTGGCAATCTTAAGTGACAGGGAAGCCATCATCCGGAAAAAAGAGCTGGAGCACGCCCAGGCTACGATCAACAGCGTGTATCAGGAGGGTTTGTAACGGAAATCCCGGAGCTGTGCCAGTGCTGGCGGATCAGAAGCACTGCAGCAGTTCCGGGATTTTTTGATTTGATCCTGGTTCATGAACAGATACCTTTGGGGGTTCAGATGCTGAGTTCACAAAAACATTTCGCAGAACATTATCGGTGAACAGTAACAGGGATCCAACATCAAAAAATAAGAGATAGAATCCCTGTACTTAATACAAAGAGATCACCGACTGCCTGTCCACGATCTCAACATCCAGGGCGGTCTGGCAGGAGGAGCTGACAGAACCGGTGCGGATCTTTTCCAGAAGAAGGCTGGTGGCCAGCTTCGCCTTCTGGGGGATGTTCTGTGAGACGGAGGTCAGCTTGGGAAGGGTGTACTGGCACAGTGCCAGGTTATCATATCCGATCACAGAGAGATCCACAGGAATGCGGTAACCGCCCAGGCGTGCACCCTCCATAATTCCGATAGCACAGATATCCGCCGTAGTTACCGCAGCGGTAACTGGAGAGCTGTTGGATGCGATCTCACGGCCGGCCTGGATACCGCCCTCATAGGAAGGAGAGTACTCATAAACGTAATTCGGGTTAAAAGGAATATGGTTCTCCTCCAGCGCCCGTTTATAGCCATTGAAACGGTTGGCAAGAACGTGGCTGCTTTTGTAATCGGCCACAAAGGCAATGGCGGAATGACCGTGATTGATCATATATTTTGTGGAAAGATACATGCCTTTTTCATCATTGGAGGTAATATTGATGAGATTGGGATGATTCAGCTCGCAGTCAAAGGTGGCGATAGGGCAGGTGACGGAATCCATCAGCTTTGCCATGTATTCGCCGGCGGCAGGATAAAGAATGATGATTCCGTCTACATTCCAGTTCTTCAGAAGGGAAATGATATCCGCATTTTTTGATACAGAGCGGATCATGGTGAAATATTCATTCTTCTGCAGTTCTTTTTCGATAGCACCGATCATGGTGCTGACATAAGGGTTCTCAAAATAGTTGGTTCCCAGGAGCACATCTTTTTCATCGAGGGAAATGATGATGCCGATGATATGGGATTTTTTATTGGATAAGCTCCGGGCATTCAGGTTGGGAACATATCCGTATTCTTCTATGATCGCATTGACCTTGTCTCTGGTTTTCTGGGAAACGCGGCTGGTTTTGCCGTTGATCACATTGGAGACGGTCATCATACTGACACCGGCCAGATCTGCGATATCTTTTAATGTCATACTACACACCTCTGTTCTTCCATAGCAGTTTCCGGGAGGGAAACTGCTGTCATACATATATATTATATAAAAAATTCTGACACATTTCTCAGTTAAAAATAAAAATACAATGAAAAATCCAGAATTTATGTATCCTCTTATTACAGGTCTACAAGGTTTAAACACGAAATATAAATGTTCGAAAAAACGGTTTATAAACTATATATATTATAGTCCGACATAGTGAAAAAATCAATGTATGATTGCGGGAAAATAAAAAAACACAGCCTTGAAATATGAAAAATGCACAAAAATCCCATATAAATACTAGAAAAATAGACAAAATAATAAAATTATATTGACGAATCTCTATGTGCGTGATAGATTAACAATAGATTTATCGCTAAACTAAAAGGAACGGAAAACGTAGTCAAAAAACGGAATCTTCAGTATTGCGATCTTCCAGTTCCTTTGGACATGGGAGGATTTCCTGTGCCCATACCTGGTAATTACAAACAAAGACAAACAGCTTCTTGCCGTTGGTCTTAAGATGTTTAACGGACAGTATTCCACAGATTATGGTGCACTGTTTGCGGCAACTGCCATTTCCATCATCCCGGTACTTCTGATCTATCTGTTCTTCCAGAAACAGTTTATCGCCGGAATCGCAGCATCTGCTGTAAAGGGCTGATGGCATACAGATAATATAATAAACGGAGGGACATAAATGCAGGACATATATAAATTAGAAACACATCCCCTGGCATTAAGTGAAAATATGATCACAGGGGACAAATACAGGATTACTTTTCTCACAGAGGGACTTATCCGTCTGGAGTATGATGAGGAGGGCGTATTTGAGGACCGCCCCACGCAGATGGTGTTTTTCAGGGATTTTCCAAAAGCGGACTATCGTGTAGTGCGTACAGAGGATGGGATCGAGGTCCATACGAAAAGAATCCACCTTATTTATAATGAGAAGGAATTTACCAGCTGGGGCTTAAGCATTCAGGTAAAAGGAAACTACAGCATCTGGTACCACTACGGAGAAGAGATCCATGATCTGAAGGGAACCGTCAGAACGCTGGATATGGTGGACGGAGCAACAGAGCTGGAGCATGGTATTCTTTCCAGGTTCGGATATTCTCTGGTGGACGACAGCAGATCGCAGGTGCTTCTGCCGGACGGCTGGATCGAGCCAAGAAGAAAGGGCATCAAGGATCTGTACTTCTTCGGATACGGACATGACTACAAAGAAGCGCTTCATGATTTTTACAGACTTTGCGGAAAAACACCGATGCTTCCAAGGTTTGCTCTCGGAAACTGGTGGAGCAGATATTATAAATATTCTGAAGAAAGCTACAATGAGCTGATGGATAAATTCCAGGAAAAAAATATCCCATTTACGGTTGCAGTCATTGATATGGACTGGCATGTGACCGATGTTGATCCGAAATACGGAAGCGGCTGGACCGGATATACCTGGAATAAAGAGCTCTTCCCGGATCCGAAGCGTTTCCTGGATGGTTTACATAAAAGAGGAATGCGTACCACATTAAATGTACATCCTGCAGACGGCGTACAGGGTTGGGAAGAAATGTATGAGGACATGGCAAAGGCCATGGGTGTGGATTATGAAAATGAGGACCCGGTAGTATGCGATCCGGCAAGTCCGAAATTTATAGAAGCCTATTTCAAATATCTTCATCATCCGAGAGAGGAAGAAGGTGTGGATTTCTGGTGGATCGACTGGCAGCAGGGAAGCAATTGTAAGATCGAGGGTCTTGATCCTCTTTGGATCTTCAATCACTTCCATTTTCTGGACAGTGCCAGAAACGGAAAACGTCCCATGACCTTTTCCAGATATGCAGGTCCCGGAAGCCATAGATATCCGATAGGTTTTTCTGGAGATACTCATATTACCTGGGATTCCCTTGATTTCCAGCCGTATTTTACATCCACAGCTTCCAACATCGGTTATGGATGGTGGAGCCATGATATCGGCGGACATATGCTTGGATATAAGGATGATGAGATGACCGCCCGCTGGACACAGTACGGGATCTTTTCCCCGATCATGCGTCTTCACAGCTCATGCAGTGACTTCAACGGAAAAGAGCCGTGGCGTTTCAAAAAGGAGACAGAGGTTGTCATGGAAGAAGCTCTCCGTGAGCGCCACAGAATGATGCCGTATCTTTATACAATGAACTACAGAAGCTATCAGGAAGATCTTCCTCTGGTGGAGCCCATGTATTATGAATATCCGGAGGCACCGGAGGCATATGCAGTAAAAAATCAGTACTTTTTCGGAGACCAGCTGATGGTAGCGGCTGTGACAACGCCGAGAGTAAAAGGCCTTAATGTAGCAAAGACAGCAGTATGGCTGCCGGATGGGGTATGGTATGATATTTATACAGGTCTGCGCTATGAGGGTGGACGAATGGTGGATATGTACCGTACTCTGGACAGTATCCCGGTTCTTGCAAAAGCAGGCGGTATTCTGGTGATGACCGATGAGATCCGTGGAACAGAGGCGGAAAAGAATCCGGAAAGCCTGAATATCCGGGTATTCCCGGGTGCTGACGGAAACTTCAGACTGTATGAGGACGACAACGAAACCTGTGCTTACGAAAATGGTGCCTGTGTATTTACGGAAATGGATTATAAGGAAAAGGATCAGGGAGTGTTTACCATTCATCCCGCACAGGGAAAAACAGAGCTGATCCCGGCAAAGAGAGCTTATACCGTGGAGTTCTATAATTTTGCGAAAACAGGAACAGATACTGTGAAGGTTCTGGTTAACGGAGCAGAGACTGAGGCTGCTGTAAAATATGAGGAGAAGCTTCAGAAGATCTGTGTGGAAGTGGCAGCAGACACAGCGGCAGAGGTGCAGATCATTCTCGCTGGCGAAGTGGCAGATAATCGGACAAAAGAGCGTGTCTTCGATTTCCTGAACCAGGCAGAGATCGGTTTTGTGCTGAAGGACAGATTATATCAGCTGATCACAGCAGGAAAGAAGCTGCCGGTTCTTCTGTCGGAGCTTCAGTCTATGGAACTGGACAAGGATCTTTACGGAGCACTGATGGAGATCCTGACTGCGTAAAATATGAATAAAATCGCGTTTCCAAACCATACTATCATTATTATCAAAAGAAAGGATGATCATAATGATATTAAAGGAAAAAGAACGCACAGTGATCCAGGATCTTCAGACACAGGAAAAAAGCTGCATTGAAAAATACGGAAAATACGCACAGCAGGCCAGGGATCCGGAGCTTAAAAGCTTATTTCAGACTCTTCAGAAAAAAGAGCAGGAGCATTACGATTCCCTGAGCCAGGTGCTTTCCGGTACAGTTCCCCAGGTAAACTGCAACGACAGTGACGGCCGTGATTACCAGCCAAAGGCTGCTTACACATCGGTGATGTCCTCAGAGGATAAGGAACACGATGCTTTTCTTGCAACAGACTGTATCGGAACAGAAAAGCTGATTTCCGGAGAATACAACTCGGAGGTTTTTGCTTTTGAAGACAGTGGTGTGCGGAAGCTTCTGGCTGATATCCAGGTGGAAGAGCAGAACCATGCGGAGATGCTTTACAAATATAAGACTGCGAACGGAATGTTCTGAGTTACTGCTCTGATATATAAAAAAGAGGGAGGATTTCAGTGATGGAATTCTTCCTTTTTTTGTTATATAATCAGGTGAACAGCAGGGAGAACTTCATGCACGGTTTGATGAGGGGAAAGAGGGCAAAGCCCTCTAACCTACTCTACATAGGGTTGAAAAAGAAAAATCAGGCTCGTATAATAACATAAGTAATTGATTTTGTTATTCTTATTAAAAGGATACTAACGGGTCACAGGAGGATTTTATGAATTATATGATGGCGATTCTGCCTAAAATGGGTGGTTTCTTCTTACTTGTTCTCATAGGCTTTAGTGCTTCACGCACAGGTATAATAAAAAAAGAAGCAATGTCCTCCATTTCCGGATTTTTACTTAGGATTGCGCTACCGGCACTGACGATTGGCCTGATCCTGGAAAATCAGACCACATTTCAGACAATGACTCAATATGGAAAAATGGTTCTATCACAGATTCTTATGTATTTTGTTATGGCTGCAGGAGGAATCCTTGGAAGCCACATTTGTCATCTTAAAGGAACTACAGCCAATGTTCATTGTGGATGTTCTGTAGGTGGCAATTATGGTTTTTTGGTGATTCCTCTGATCATGACACTGTTTGGTGATCAAGGCGGCAATGTATATATTCCTATATGTTCCGTTATTGATACGACCCTGGTCTGGACTCTGGGGTTTATATTATTTACAAATGGAATCGGACTGAAAGAGAAGCCTTGGAAAAAGATCATTATGAATCCAATTTTCCTTTCAATCCTACTGGGTTTATGTCTGACTAGTTTTCATATTTCTGTTCCGTACATAATTTTGAGTACCATTGGTTCTGTTGGAAATACCTGCTACAGCTGGGGGCTGGTTTACCTTGGATGCAGTCTTGGATTTATGAAACTCACCAATATTTTTGAATATAAGTCCATACTGGTCCTGTTTTTTACAAAATCATTTGCACTTCCACTGATCATATACTTCATTTCTCGTCATTTTCTTTCAGAAATTGAAAGTATGATCCTTATGCTGATCTGTGCAGCACCAGCAATGACAACTTCCAGTATGATTGCAGAACAATATAATCTGGACGGAGAATATGCCTCTACAGCTGTGGTAACGACAACGCTGCTTTGTATGTTGATCATACCGTTGCTGTTCTGTCTGATATCATTATAGGAGAGAAAAATGGATTTACTTGTTAAAGATATAGTTAAAATTTGGAATAATGGAGACGCTTCGCTTGTTGCAGGAAAAGAAGGTATTTTACGTAAGGTTGAAGTATTTGATATGATGGAGCAGCCAAATATCAAACCGTGGCTCAGAGAACATTTGATTTTGATAACTACTGGATATGTGATACGAAATGATAAAGAGGCTCTTCTTCAGATTATAAGAGATATGAACGATGCGAATGCGTCAGCTCTTGCAATAAAAACACGTTTTTTTGATGATTTTCCCAAGGAAGCTCTTCAGCTGGCAGATGAATTAAAACTTCCGCTGTTCTTTCTCAACAATAATGCGGGCTTTACAGAACTTACCTTTCCAATAATGACTGCAATCGTGGAATCCAGAAGCAATGTTGCACTTGATACCCGTTATCAGATCGGACGTCAGAATAAATCTGAACTGGATCGAAAACTGTTTTTTGATATTATTAATGGAAAAGTTACACAGACCGAGGAAGTAGAATATAGAATCGCTTCTCTTCAGTGGCCATCTGAACCATTTCGTGTGATTGCCCTTTCTCTGGAAACATCAGAGAATTCTTTTCTTTTGGAAATAAAGAAGGAATCCCAGATAAAGGGTATATCCCGAGTTCTTAATAATCATCACATCAAAAATGTAGTTATATGCGGTAAAGAAATATGTTATGCGATCACAACTTCTTCAATGAATGAGTCCATGATCAAGAAAATGACAGAAGATATGATTCAAAAGACATGCGAAATCAATAACTGTATGTGCTCTGCGATCATCAGCGATATAGTAGAAGATTATCTGGCGCTTCCCAATACCTATCAGCAGATAAAAGAGGGATTTTTGGTTCGTAATATAAGAAAACAGCAATGGTCTCAGGTTTTTTTATCTGATCTTCAATATGATCGTATTATGTTACGCATGTCTGCTGATAAGGAAGCACTGGCATTTATCAAAAAGAAGCTAGGTCCACTGGTAACCTATGACCGTGTACACGGCACAAAACTTCTTGATACTCTTGAAGCATTTATTCATAATAATTGTTCACGTAAACTGGCAGCAGAGGCACTGTTTCTTCATCGAAATACCATGGCACACAGAATCAGCAAGATAGAAGAAATACTACATTGCAGTCTGGAGGATCCAGATATGATGGATAAATTAGAATTTGCTATAAAATTAAAAATGTATATACATTAAAAACAAATGTGCGCCATGCACAATATTTAATTAAAAAAAGTGTGTTACCACCAATGCTTTTAGCGAATTAAAGTGATATAATACAAAACAACATATGTGAAGCCGATGTAGGCGTTCCTACATCGGCTAATTTTGTACTCTGGCCTGCTGTCAACCGGATACGAGCACATATATTTTATAGGAAATGGAGGAGATAACATGGCTAGTAACACAAAGAAAGATTACACACAGATGCATATCAAAGCATCAGAACATCCAAAAGCGTATTCACCGTATATTCTTATTCTGAATATTGTGATGAGCGTCCTTGGTGCTATCATCGGTCTTGAATTGATCGTGCGTACGGGTGTCGCACCAAACACATCTATCGTAGGAGCGTTATTTGCAATCATCATTTCACGTCTGCCTATCGCATTTTTAAAGAAATATCAGAGTATTCACTGCCAGAATATGATTCAGACATCAATTTCGGGAGCAACATTCTCAGCAGCAAACTGCTTCCTGCTTCCGATTGGTATTCCGGTTATTATGGGCAGAATGGATCTTATGTATCCTATGCTTGTTGGTGTATTTCTTGCAACCATCATTGATGCAACAATTCTTTATAAGACATTTGACAGCGAAATGTTTCCGGCAGAAGGAGCATGGCCTCCGGGAGTTGCATCTGCAGAATCTATCCTTGCAGTTGTAGAAAAAGGAAAGAAAGCTTTTTTGCTCATTGTAGGTATGGTCATCGGTGTTGGTGGTAAAATGATCGGTATTCCTACGGATCTTCTCGGTGTTTCCTGGTTCGGCGATTTTGTAGCGATGACAGCTCTTGGCGTAGGATCAATTGTGATTGGTATCATTAAGACAAATGGATTTATTATTGATATCTTCGGCCGTAGCTTTCCAATCATTACAAACATCTTCGGTGAAGGTGCTGATCTGATGGCTTCAAACATGTTCAAATACATGCCTCATGGTATTATGATCGGAGCAGGTCTTGTGTCCCTTATCCAATGCGGCCGTATGCTTTTCAAGAAAGGTGACGGAGACAGTGCAGCAGGTAAGTTTACCTCCAGCATGGCAAATATGAAAAAAGCCCTTGGTGGTGGATATGTTGCATATCTGGTAGTAGCAATTTTATTGGCAATAATTACAGGCATCTGGTCAGAAATGGGTGTTGTTCAGCTGATTATTTGGATTATCTTCTCAGCTTTTGCAGCTATTGCTTCTGAACTGATTGTTGGCATTTCAGCAATGTACTCAGGATGGTTTCCGGGATTTGCGACAGCTCTTATTTTCCTGATTGTTGGAATGTTGATCGGATTCCCATCACTTCCACTTGGAATCCTTGTTGCTTATACTTCTGCAACCGGTCCTGCTTTCTCTGATATGGCATATGATCTTAAATGCGGTTACATCCTTCGTGGATGCGGAAAAGATCAGGAACTTGAGCTCGAAGGAAGAAAACAGCAGTATATCAGTGAAATTATAGGTTTTGTGGTAGCTTTTATACTTGTGGCAATTATGGCAAAACAGTACTTTGCGCAGGGGCTCTTTGCACCGGTTGATGCTACTTTTGCAGCAACGATTGAAGCTGGCGCAGGCGGAGATGTAGCTAAATGGCTGCTTATCTGGGCAATTCCGGGAGCAATCATCCAGTTCCTTGGCGGATCCAGACAGGTTGGTATTCTTTTTGCAACTGGTCTTCTTGTTGGTTCCACTATTAACGGTCTGACAATTCTGATCGCATTGCTTATTCGCTACATTCTTGTTAAAAAGGACAAAGAAAACGAGCAGACCCTCAATATTATGGGTGCCGGTTCACTTGCCGGAGCAGCTCTGTACAGTTTCTTTACGGCTACATTATCACTTGGTAAAAAGAAATAATAACGGGAGATGATTAATAAAATGAAAACTAAAGGAATCCGTCTTACAAAAGATGTCCTTGATGCTGCACTCACCGGAGGAACCATCCTCGGCGGCGGTGGCGGCGGCGATCCGAAAAAAGGCAGAAAATACGCTGAGATTGCAGTTGATTATACCGATCTCAGACTTATTACAATCGATGAACTGGATGAAAATGATGTACTATTGACAGCTTCTCTGGTAGGTGCACCAAATGCGCCAGCCCAGTTCATGACTCCGAAGGATATCGCAAAAACTGTTGAAATCCTTCAGAAAAACTGTGATTTTAATATTGGCGGAATTATTACAAACGAACAGGGCGGAGAAGCAACAGTAAATGGCTGGCTTCAGGCTGCTGTTACAGGACTTCCGGTTGTTGATGCCCCTTGTAACGGACGTGCTCATCCAACAGGTGTAATGGGAAGCATGAATCTTCACAGACTTGCAGATTATACAACGGTACAGGCCTGTGTCGGCGGTAATCCAGATACTGGAAACCATATCGAATGCTTCTTTGAAGGAACGATCGATCATACGTCCAAGATGGTGCGTCTTGCCTCTATTGAAGCAGGTGGACTGGTCGCAGTAGCACGAAATCCGGTAAAAGTGTCTTATGCACGTGAAAACTGTGCCCTTGGTGGTGTAAGTTATGCAATCGATACAGGAAAAGCGTTCTTAAAAGGACTGGAATCTTCCGTTGAGGATGCAGTCAACAGTGTATGTACTTTCCTGAATGGCCGTGTTCTTGCAAGAGGACCGGTACAGAATTTTTCTATCAAGACAACTGGTGGCTTCGATGTAGGTTATGCTACTGTTGACGGCTGTGAAATGACATTCTGGAATGAATATGCTACTGCCGAAAAAGATGGCGAGCGTCTTGCAACTTTCCCAGATCTAATTATGACCATCAATGCAAAAACAGGAGAACCTGTTACAACTGCCATGATGGAAGAGGGACTTGAGGTTTATGTAATTGCCACAGATAAAAAGAATCTGAGACTTTCACCGACCATGTATGCGCCGGAATTACTGAAAGCAACCGAAGATGTAATTAAAAAAGACTTAATCAGTTATCTGAATAAATAGTTTGGAGGGATAATAACATGTTAATGAAAGAAATCATTGCTGCGTATGATGTACTTGACAGTTCATTTGTAACAGGAGAAGAAGTTAAAAAATATCTTCTCGGGATCAAAGCTGATGCCAACGTAGAAGTCTATGAATTAGTAGGTCCTAAGGGAAGCACAGACATGCTTAAAGTTCGTATTCCTGGTAAAAATGGCAAGACAAACGGTGGAGATGCTCCTACAATCGGACTTCTTGGCAGACTTGGCGGAATTGGTGCACGTCCGGAACGTATTGGCTTTGTATCCGACGGTGATGGCGCACTCTGCGCTGTTGCTCTCGCTGCAAAACTGCTTGATATGCAAAACAAAGGAGACTATCTTGATGGTGATGTATTTATTTCCACACATATCTGTCCACACGCTCCGACAGCTCCGCATGATCCGGTTCCTTTCATGGGTTCACCAGTAGAAATGGCACAGGTAAACAAAGAAGAAGTATCTCCTGACCTTGATGCTCTGCTTGTTGTTGATACAACAAAAGGAAACCGCGTTATCAATACAAGAGGTTTTGCAATTTCTCCAACAGTAAAAGAGGGATATGTATTAAGAACTTCTGAAGATCTTCTTGATCTGATGCAGATCACTACAGGACGTCTTCCATATGTATTCCCACTGGCTACCCAGGATATCACACCTTACGGAAATGATGTGCACCACTTAAATAGTATTCTTCAGCCATGTACAGCTACAGATGCACCTGTTGTTGGTGTAGCTATCACAGCAGAGACAATGGTACCTGGATGCGCTACAGGCGCTACTCATGCTACAGACGTAGAGGAAGCTGCAAGATTTATGTTAGAAGTTGCCAAAGCATATGGAAGAAAACAGTGTAGTTTCTATGATGCTGATGAATATGCACGTCTCCAGAAATTATATGGAAGCATGAAACATCTTCAGACTCTCGGAAACGAATAAGGAGGTTTTGGTATGAAAATAGGCGCAATTACCATCGGTCAGGCTCCGCGAACAGATGTAACAGCAGACATTCTAAGAATCTTTGATGATTCACTGGAACTTGTCCAGGCAGGTGGTCTGGATGGACTTACAAAAGAAGAGATTGCTGAGTTTGCTCCCGGCAAGGATGATTATGTTCTTGTCTCCAGATTGACAGATGGGAGTTCTGTGACATTTGCCGAGCGTCATATCCTGCCAAGACTTCAGGATGCTATTAACCACATGGAAGATGAGGGATGCAGTCTTATCATGATGTTCTGTACAGGAAGTTTTCCGGAGACACTTTCAGCCAAGAATATTCCTATGATCTATCCATGTGAGCTGCTCAATCGCCTTGTTCCGCTGATGACTAAGAAATCAAGCATAATCTGCATGACTCCATCACCACTTCAGACAGAACAATGTGAAGAAAAATGGAAAAACTATGTTGATCATGTAACAGCAATTGCGGCTTCACCATATGGCGACTGGGATGCACTCGAAAAGGCAGCTGAAGAGATTAAAGATCTTGATGCGGATCTGATTGTTCTTGACTGTATAGGTTATACACAGGAAATGAAAAAAATGTTTGCAGAAAAAACCGGTAAGAAAGTTGTTCTTCCAAGAACACTTCTGGCCAGAGTTGTCTCTGAATTAACTGACATCTGAATAGATATATAAATTATATATATTCAGTATTTTCCGGACATTTCGCAGGTCCATCAAAGTCCGGCGGAATGTCCGTTTTTTACTTTATAACAAAAATTAAAAAGATAACGAAAAGGGGAAATGATAATGGAAAATTTAGTTAAGATAGCAGAGGGAGTTCTTACTTCATGTCTGTCTGTAAAACCGGGCGAAGAAATTCTGGTTATTACAGATGACAGTCGTAAAGAAATTGGCGAAGCAATCTATGAGGCAGCTGGAAATCTTGGATGCGAAAAAATCCTTATGGTTATGAAAGAAAGGGAAGTTAGTGGACAGGAACCGCCTAAAGCAATTGCCGAAGCTATGAAAGCTGCTGATGTTGTAATTGCTCCGACTGCCCAGTCACTCACTCATACGAACGCTAGAATTGAAGCAGCGAAAGCAGGTACAAGAGTAGCAACAATGCCTGGTATTACCAAAGAGATGTTTTCACAGGGTGCCATGACTGCCGACTACAGTAAAGTAGAAGAATTAACTGCAAAAGTAACAGAAATGCTCACTAAGGCTTCAAAAGCACGGATTGAAAAAGAAGGCAATGTTCTTACGATCAATCTTGATGGCAGAAATGGAGTTCCAAGTCCTGGAGTATACAAGGAGGCCGGAAAATGTGGAAATCTTCCCTCTGGTGAAGCTTACATTGCTCCGCTAGAAGATGGTTCCGATGGTGAGATGATTATTGATGGATCTATGGTCGGTATTGGAAAACTTGCAAGTCCTTTACATATGACAATTTCAGGAGGAAAGCTTCGTTCAGTAAAAGGAGATAAGAGCGAAAATCTTGATATCCTTCTTAAAAACGAGACCAACGGAACACTCTGTGAACTTGGAATCGGAACTAATGAAGCAGCTATACTGAATGGAATCATCCTTGAAGATGAAAAAGTATATGGAACCGTACACATTGCTTTCGGAACCAATACGTCATTTGGCGGTGTAAATAAAGCGGAATGTCATATGGACGGAATTATCCTGCGTCCGACATTATATCTGGATGATATTAAAGTTATCGAAAATGGTGTTTTTCTTATCTGATTTTTTACGATATAAAAGCAGGAGGAATTGAAAATGGATAAAAAATTTAAAGTAGGTCTGATTAGAGTCCTTACAACAGAAGATGAAGAAGTGCTTTCCGCACATGGCAAACAGATTATGTCATATTTCCCTGAACTTCAGGTTGAAACTAAATGTATTCCGGACCAGTATGAAGGAATACACAGTCCTGAACTCGGTGAACTGGCTATCCCCAAAATTGTCAAAACAGCTCAATCCTTCACGGATGTTGATATGATTATCGTAAGCTGTGCGGATGATCCGGGTGTTGCGGAGATTCGTAAGGTTCTCCCGGACATTCCTGTTACTGGCGGCGGTGAGACAACTGTAGCACTGGCTCTTAAATATGGCAGCAAGATTGGTGTGCTTGGAATCACAGACTATGCACCTCAGGCATATAGGAGAATGATTCCTGATCAGATGATACTAGGCAGACCTGAAGGTGTACATAGCACACTGGATCTGATGACACCAGAAGGAAAAGAAAGTGTACTGAAACTTGGCTTGAAGTTAAAAGAACAAGGCGCAGAAGTAATTGCACTTGCCTGCACTGGTCTTGCAACGATTGGTATAGCCAAAGATCTGGAGAAAGAAACAGGGCTTCCTGTTATTGACCCAGTCATGGCAGAAGGATTGTTCGCTTATTTCGAATATCTCAGAAAAAAATAATAATATAAGTTCATAACGATCAGCTATATGCTGTCAGAAAGGTAGCAAAGATATGTTATTAAATGAAGCTATTCTGAGCCGTCACAGCACACGGTCTTTCCGTCCTGATCCTGTAGACAGAGCGTTGCTGTTTACTTTGGCAGATGCGGCTCAACAGGCACCTTCGGCCAGTAATCTGCAGGCTTGGAGATTTCTGTTTATTACAGATCCACAGCTTAAAGAAAAAGTAGATCTTTTTAGTCCGGGGCTTTCTGGCAAACCGCCAGTTATTCTTGTAGTCTGCTCAGATATGGAGAAGGCATCAAGAAAAGGTGGTAAAAATTCTGAAGTGTACGGATGCCTTATGGATGCATCAATGGCTGCTGAGAATCTCATGCTAAAAGCTACTGAATTAGGGCTTGGAACATGTGCAATCAAATCATACAATGATACAGCGGTTCGTAAAATATTGGAGCTTCCAGACAGATATCGTATTGAGATGCTTATCTCCATAGGTTATCCAGAGGGCACACCTCGTTGTCCAAAGCGTCCTCCGGTAGAACAGATATGCTATTTTGATCATATTGAGGAAGAGGAGAGAATTGATGAATAATCCTGAATTCGAATTACTGGTATATCTGATCACCAGCGCCAGAGCGCTTCCTGAAGAGCCGGCAAGTTACGGCTCAATCAGACTTACTGAAGCTGCTTCCAGACTGTGTCAGATTATATGCAATAATGACCCTGATAATAAAACATATGGTGAACTTCTTAACTGTATTGAAGCTGATAAGGGAAAAGCCCTGACAGAACCGGAACGTTTTTCTGCCATGCTTGAAAAAGCATCTGAAATATTGGTTGACTGTCTGTAAAATAACATAAAAGAGGCTGTTGCAAAATTGAGTAATCTATGGAGTAATAGCCTCTTTTTTATGCCGTGTGTCCAGCGAAGCTGGACCACACTTGCCGGTGTAAGTCCGGCCACGGTAATCGCCAGTGAGCTGCGTAGCTAAACTCGGTGTGCTGTAGTAATACAGGGTGCTAAGCGAGTGGATAAAGTAACCTTGATAAGAGGTGCGAGCAATCATGCAGACCGTAACATTAAGTGAATTCTGCCGTATCGTTAAAAAGGTCTCGAAAGAGAGTAAAGGGAAGTTAAAATATCCTGTTCAGATTATAGAAGATCTGGGTAAGAGGGGTTATACTGTATCTGTCCCAGATCTGCCCGGATGTATCACCCGTTGCCAACGATGGCAAGATATTCCGGCAATGATCGAGAACGCGAAATGTGTCTGGATAACTGCAGCAATTGAGTAAGGTATCCGGATGCCGGAACCTACAGATATTAATAAGAGAGGAGAAATAAGCATGAAGGGAACCAGCTGCGAATACTGTGCAAACTATACATATGATGAAGAGTGTGACGAATATTATTGTGATGTCAATCTGGATGAGGATGAATATTATCGTTTTGTGAGCAGTGATTACAAGGAATGTCCCTATTATCGTTCCGGAGATGAATATAAGGTGGTACGTCATCAGATGTGATACAGAGTAACGGAAAAAACAGAGCAGAAGATAATGTGATAAGACAAATGCAGGTTTTCCACGAAAAGGAATGCGAGTTTTGTGGAAAATCTGCATTTTGATGTTTTGATATGTGCAAAAGGCTTCAAATTTGTAAAAATTGGCGTGTTTACATTTGAAAAAAATATCTTTATAATAAAAATATTGGTCTGACAGGTGGAACCTTTATACCATCCAGACGATGATAATGCTACAGGATTTTGTTTGAGACAAAATTTCGGGTAAGCGTCTGACAGACTTATAATAGATTTTTTGATTTGACGGAGGATGTGACAGATTGGATATTATAAAGAAATTCGGGGATATGGTGGGAGAGAGATCCATCAGGGATCCGGAAAAAGCACGAAAACTTCTTCTCACTGGATACCGGCTTCAGGAAAAACGTCTGCAGCTTTTTCCTGACAGGAAGCTTCCGGCTTCGGGACAGTATGTAGCCCGTGTAGTCATGCAGAATATTATCAAAGCCCTTGCAAAACCGGACGATACCGCGCTTGTGAGTATTTTTGTACCGGGAGAGCTTCTGACAGCAGCAGGGATCACTCCGTATTCCGTGGAGGCAATGTCCTGCTTCATCGCTGGAACCAGATGTGAGCAGGCATTTCTGGCACAGACGGAATCAGAGGGCTTTCCGGAAACCATGTGCTCCTATCACAGAGTTTTTCTGGGAGCGTCCATGACAGGATTGGTACCGAAGCCCAAATGTACCATCTACACAAACCTTGCCTGCGATGGAAACATGATGACGTTTCCTTATCTGAAACAGAAATATCAGATCCCGGGCTTTTATATTGACGTACCCTATGAAAAAAATCAGGATTCCATCAGCTATGTTGCAGATCAGCTCCGTGAGCTGAAGAAATTCCTGGAGGATGTAGGCGGGAAAAAAATCTCCGAGCAGTCGGTACAGCGTGCAGTTGCCAACAGCAATGAAGCGGCCTCCTATTACAGTAGCCAGCTTGCCCTCAGAAAAGATCACGATCCGGTGACTTCCCTGACAAACGAGCTGTATGCGATCTTTATGTGCCATCTTCTGGCAGGTTCAGAGGAATCCCTGAAATACACAAAAATGCTTCTTGAGGATGTGAAGAAGGCACCAAAGGGGGAAGGTCTTCATATTTTGTGGATGCATATGATGCCGTTTTTGCAGGAGCCGGTAAAGGATGTATTTAATTACAGCCAGAACGTGCATATCCGTGCCTGTGATTTTGTTGCAGACGGTTTTCAGCGGATGCAGGCCTCGGATCCTTATGAGGCCCTTGCGGAAAAAATGGTCAACTGCATTTACAACGGAAGTGTGAAGCAGAGGATCCGGCGTGCCCAGGAGCTGGCGAACCTTACAGAGGCAGACGGCGGGATCCTTTTTGCGCATTGGGGCTGCAAGGGAACCATCGGAGCTTCCAGCCTGATCAAAAATTCTCTGGAAAATGCAGGACTTCCAACCATGGTCCTGGACGGTGACGGCTGTAACCCGGCCAATTCCAGTGACGGCCAGGTATCCACACGACTTCAGGCATATCTGGAAATGCTGTCAGAAGGTAAGGAGGAAAAACGGTCATGATACATTACGTCTGTAAATATACACCGCTGGAGCTGTTTAAGGGCTTTGGCGAGGAATGTGCGGTTCTTGAGGAAATGCCGGAGAATTTTGAGCTTTCGGACCAGATCGCTCATGCTAATCTCTGTGGCTTTGGAAAATCTGTGATCCAGGCAGTGCTGGAGGGAAAGGTAGAGCAGCTTGTTCTTGTTAACTGCTGTGATTCCATGCGCCGTGTGTACGACATTGTGGAAAGTACCGGTAAATGTAAATTTCTGTACATGCTGGACATGCCTCATGAGGATAACGACTGTGAAAAGGTGAAGCTTGCCCAGGGCATCCACCGTCTGAAGAAAGCTTATGAGAAATTTTCGGGGAAAACCTTCGACAGAAGTGGATTTCTGAATGCTTTTTCCCATGAGCCTGTGGATAACCAGCCGTATATCGGTGTTCTGGGTGTCCGTGTCAGCGGCATCCTGGAAAAAATGATCCGGGATAATATCCGCATGGATGTGGAAAACCTGACCTGTACAGGTGGAAGACGTCTTGCAGTGATCCGTGAGGAGCTGGAAAAAATGGAAGACGATGCCATGTTCCTGGCTTATGCGGATGCACTTCTTTCACAGATGCCCTGCTTTCGTATGAACAATAGCACCCGAAGAAACCGGCTGTATCTGGATCCGAACCTGAAGGGGATCATTTATCATACTATTAAATTCTGCGACTATTACGGATTTGAGTATGCAAGCATCAAGCGTGATATCAAGGTTCCGCTTCTGAAGATCGAGACAGATTTTACAAGCCAGAGTGCAGGACAGCTCCTTACCAGAGTGCAGGCTTTTGCGGAGACCCTGGAAGGCTCTGAGGATATGGACCCATCAAAAGGAATCAGCGAGGAGATAAGGAAAAAAATGGAATCAGGAGTTTATTATGTGGCAGGGATCGACAGCGGTTCCACAAGTACGGATGTTGTGATCCTGGATAAAGACGGAAAAATTAAATCGACCATGATCATTCCCACAGGCGGCGGCGCTATGATGAGTGCAGAGAAGAGCCTGGAGATGGCCGTGGAAAAAGCAGGGATCAGGAAAGAAGATATCGTGCGTATCGTTACTACCGGATATGGACGTGCCTATATTGACAGTGGTGATGACAGTATCACAGAGATTACCTGTCACGCAAAGGGAGCCCATTATCTGAATCCGAATGTGCGTACAGTTATCGACATCGGCGGTCAGGATATCAAGGCGATCAGCATTGACGAGAACGGTGCGGTAAAAAATTTCCTGATGAACGATAAATGTGCAGCAGGAACCGGACGATTCCTGGAAATGATGGCCCGTACTCTTGGACTTTCCCTGGAGGAGATGAGTACCCGTGGCCTAGAGTGGAAAGAGAACGTAGTGATCTCAAGCATGTGTACTGTATTTGCAGAGTCCGAGGTAGTTTCCCTGGTTGCCCAGAATAAGGACGTGGCAGATATCATCCATGGCCTGAATGTATCTGTTGCTTCCAAGGTAGGAGCTCTTGCAGCCCGCCTTGGCAAAAAGAATCCGGGGGAATACATGATGACCGGTGGTGTTGCCAGAAATAAAGGTATCATCCAGGCATTGGAGGAGAAGCTGGGAGCGAAGCTTTATATCTGTGATGAGGCACAGCTTTGTGGTGCGCTTGGTGCGGCACTGTTTGCTTATGAGAAGTGTAATGCGGCACGGTGATCAGATCAGACAAGGTGCCTGCGCAGTGAATGCAGAGTGTGAATATCCTTTTGGTCAGGGGCGGCGTGCCCACTCACTGGGCGAACAGCCACAGTTCTTTCGGAAGTACCGGCTGAAGTGGGAGAGATTTGAAAATCCGCACAGCAGAGCCACCTGTTGAACAGGCAGAGCTTCGTTGGTGAGCAGATTTTTGGCTTTTTCCAGACGGAGCAGATTCAGGTCAGCATGAGGGGTGCTGTTAAAAAAATTCCGGTAACAGGAATAAAACTGACTTTTTTCGAGATTAGCCATGGCGCAGAGCTTTTCTGTTGTCCATGGCTTTTCGTAATTTGTAAGCATTTCCAGACGGATTTTTTGGAACAGGCTGCAGAGCTCCGAGTCTGAAGACTTGCTTGTATCTGTACTGCGGAGTTCCCGCGAGGCTGTGATCATCAGCTGGCAGAGCAGGGCATACTCGTAGTCCCGGGAAAAAACTTCTCTGTTCAGATATTCATGCTGCAGCTTCTGGATACAGTGATCGATCTCCTGGCAGTCACTGGGGTAAAAAATTTCGTTGCAGGGAAGTCCGAACCGTTTTGCCAGGTTTTCTCCGCAGGAAAAATGAACATAACTGTTCCGAAATTTTCGCACAGCCTGATAATGCTGGGGATTTCCCGGAATATAAAAGATGCAGGCATTATCCCGGGTGACAGTAAGCTGACCGCCCAGATAAACCTTCATTGGTGTTTTAAATAAAAGAAAAAGAAAATCCCCGCTTCCCTCCGGTCGGAAAATCCTGTCGTAATCGGAGTTGGAACGGTTGTATTCGCAGAAATTTAAGGTGAAATCCATGAAAATGCTGCGCTCCTTTCATTACGTAGATCAGACAATCCGACTGTGGCATTGTAAAGAACTTTCTGTCTGGAAGTATAAAGTAAAGTGACAGAGGGACGTCCGTCTGGTAAGACTGTCTTTATGATAAATCTTACCGGAAAAAAAGTCAACTATTTCGGAAGATAATCACTGGTATGGATAGAACAGGATGGTAAAATGAAACATAGAAACAGTTGATTTCCGCTGAGAGTGTGTGAGCGAACAGAGGCGTAAGAGCCGGTATACGGCGGAATCGGAAACAGAGCTAAATGCGGTAGCATCAGAAAATAATAATTTACAGGAGGATTTTTACAATGAAAAAAGCGCAGATCATCGTGGACAAATATTTCCTCACCGGAAAAACAGACAAAAGGATCTATGGTTCCTTTATAGAACATCTCGGACGTGCGGTTTATGAGGGCATTTATCAGGAAGGCAGTCCCCTTTCTGATGAGCAGGGCTTCCGGAAGGATACTCTGGAGCTGGTAAAAGAGCTTCAGGTACCGATCGTTCGTTATCCGGGCGGAAATTTTGTATCCGGATTCCATTGGGAGGACAGCGTCGGGCCGAAAGCTCAGCGTCCGTCCAGAACGGATCTGGCCTGGGGTGTCATCGAGACAAACCAGTTTGGACTCAATGAGTTTATGGACTGGTCAAAAAAAGCCGGCAGTGATGTGATGATGGCAGTAAACCTGGGAACAAGAGGCCCGGAGGATGCGAAAAATCTTCTGGAATACTGTAACTTTAAGGGAGGTACCTATTACAGTGATCTCCGTAAGGCTCACGGCTATGAACAGCCGCATGATATCAAATTATGGTGTCTCGGAAACGAGATGGACGGTGCGTGGCAGATGGGACATAAAACTGCGGCAGAGTACGGAAGAGTTGCAGCAGAGACTGCCCGCCTGATGAAATTTATGGATCCGGAGGTTGAGACTGTTGCATGCGGAAGCTCCAAGCTGGAAATGCCTTCCTTTGGCTCCTGGGAGTATACGGTTCTTGACGAGGCTTACGATGAGGTGGATTATCTTTCCCTGCATCAGTATTTTGGAAATGCATCGGGAGACACTGCCGATTTTCTGGCAAGCTCCAAGGGCATGGATGATTTTATCTCAGGAGTGGTTTCCATCTGCGATGCTGTAAAAGTAAAGAAGCATGGAAAAAAACAGATCAATCTTTCCTTCGACGAATGGAACGTATGGTACCACAGCATTGAACAGGATAGAAAGCTGGAAAAATGGGTACAGGCGCCCCATCAGCTGGAGGATGTTTATAACTTTGAGGATGCACTTCTTGTGGGAAGTATGCTGATCACACTTCTCCGTCATGCAGATCGTGTAAAGATCGCCTGCATGGCACAGCTGGTAAATGTTATTGCGCCGATCATGACATCCGATACAGGCGCATGGCGTCAGACGATCTTTTATCCGTATATGCTGACAAGTGTGTTTGGAAGAGGAACCGTCCTTAATACACAGGTTCTCACACCGGTATACGAGAGCAAAACTTATGGCGAAGCGCCATATCTGGATTCTGTGTGTGTCTGGGATGAGGAAAAGGATACGCTGACGATCTTTGCAGTGAATAAGAGTCTGGATGAGGATATGGAAGTTTCCTGTGACTTAAGACAGTTTGAGGGATATAAGATCGTAGAGCATATTGTACTCAATAATGACGATCTTCAGGCAACCAATACAGAGGCTCAGCCGGAGAATGTAGTTCCTGTAAAAGCCAGTGCAGAGTGCTCAAAGCTGGACGGCGGAAAACTGGAAGCAGTTTTTGCAAAACACAGCTGGAATATGATCCGTCTTGCGAAATAAGGGTCGGTGAAGTATAGTAAAAGCAGTTACAGAAAATGTAAATCATGCTACATTATGTGAGGCCTTTTTTATGTACACACCTGCAAAGGAACGCTACGAAACTATGGAGTACAACCGCTGCGGTGAAAGCGGCCTGATGCTTCCGAAGGTGTCTCTTGGATTATGGCATAATTTCGGAGATACTTCTGATTATGAAAACATGAAGCAGCTGTGCTTTACAGCTTTTGACAATGGTATCACACAGTTTGACCTTGCCAATAATTACGGACCTGCCTATGGAAGTGCGGAACGGAATTTCGGCAAGATCCTGAAAGAAGAACTGATGCCATACCGTGATGAGCTGATCATCACAACAAAGGCAGGCTATGATATGTGGGAAGGCCCTTATGGAAACTGGGGCAGCCGCAAGTATCTTCTGGCGAGCCTTGACCAGAGCCTGAAGCGCATGGGTCTGGAATATGTGGATATTTTTTACCATCACAGAATGGACCCGGAGACTCCGCTTGAGGAGACTATGGGGGCGCTGGCAACAGCGGTTCAGCAGGGCAAGGCCCTTTATGTGGGACTTTCCAATTATGATGGAAAAACCTTAAGCCAGGCGGCAGCGATTCTGAAGGATCTGAAATGTCCCTTTGTGATCAACCAGAACCGGTATTCCATTTTTGACAGAACTGTGGAAGAAAACGGCCTCAAGAGAACCACCGGCATTTTGAAAAAAGGTCTGATCACCTTTAGCCCTCTTGCTCAGGGACAGCTGACAGACCGTTACCTGAACGGGATCCCGGAGGACAGCCGTATCCGCAAAGATGGAAGATTCCTTAAGGAAAGTGTGCTGACGCCGGAGCGTCTGGATCAGATCCGGAGACTGAACGATCTGGCAGCCCAGCGTGGAGAGAAGCTGGCTGATATGGCGCTTGGCTGGCTGCTTCAGCATAAGGAAGTTACCAGTGTTCTGATCGGAGCTTCCAAGCCGCAGCAGATCCTTGATAATGTGAAAGCGATCCACTGTGCACCGTTTACAGCTGAGGAGTTGCGTCTGATCGACGAGATCTCAAAATAAGATTTATATACTTCCTGTTTTACTATGAAAAGTAGTGAAGCAGGGAGTTTTTTATGTCGAAATAATTGTTTAACTGAATCAGGAAAGTCTCCGGGTTACTGTTCACTGGTAATATTCCGCGAGGTGTTTTTTGTGAGCGAAGGTCACAGAAAACCCGAGACATACCGCGCGAATTTATGCGAT